>NZ_JBEYZW010000066.1:0-40961 GCF_040646215.1 Streptomyces sp. NPDC046215
GCGGAGACTCCTGACGACTGAGGCGTCGGCCGGAATGTGGCTCTCGTCATCGAGATCCTCGAACTGCGTGCGGAGAACGATCAGTTGACCAGGGCCGGACGGGCTCATGAGCCCGTCCGGCGCTTTTGAGGACAGAGCACAGCGGCCCGTCCGGTGATTGAGGACGCCGCGCGCAGCTACCCCGTCAGGACGTCGCCGGGGGGTAAAGCTCCCGCGGCAGGCGCGCCGCGGCGGCGTCGTCCAGCAGCCACAGCGTCCGGCTGCGGCCGTACGCCCCCGCGGCGGGGGCCTGGATCTCGCCCGCGCCGCTCAGCGCGAGCGCCACGGCGGACGCCTTGTCCTCGCCCGCCGCCAGCAGCCACACCTCACGCGCCGCGCGGATCGCGCGGAGCGTCAGCGAGACGCGGACGGGCGGCGGCTTCGGAGCGCCCTGCACCCCGATGACCGTCCGCTCGGTCTCCCGCACGCCCGGCATCTCGGGGAAGAGCGACGCCACGTGCGTGTCCGGGCCGACGCCCAGCAGCAGGACGTCGAAGGACGGCACCGGGCCGTGGTCCTCGGGCCGGGAGGCCGCGGCGAGCTCCGCCGCGTACGCCTCCGCCGCGGCCTCCGGGTCGATCCCGTAGGGGCCGCCGGCCGGGGCCATGGGGTGCACCCGGGCCGGGTCCAGCGGCACGCTGTCGAGCAGCGCCTCCCGGGCCTGGGTGTAATTGCGCTCGGGGTCACCCTCGGGGAGGAACCGCTCGTCGCCCCACCACAGGTCCAGCCGCGACCAGTCCACCGCGTCCCGCGCGGGCGCGGTGGCGAGGGCGGCGAGCAGCCCGTTGCCGTTGCGCCCGCCGGTGAGGACGACGGAGGCGGAGCCGCGGGCGGCCTGGGCGTCGACGATCTTCGTGATCAGCCGGGCCGCCGCGGCCTGGGCCATCAGCTCCTTGTCCCGGTGGACGACGATCTGCGGGGTGCTCACTTGCCGGCCGCCTTCTTGCCCGTCGCCTTCTTGGCGGGAGCGGGAGCGGGGGCCTCAGCGGCTTCCGGAGCCTCCGGGGCCGGCTCGTCGGCCTTCCCGGCGTCCTCGGACGCCTTCGGGGCGGCCGCCCCGGACGCCTTCCCGCTCCCCTGGGAGAGCCGCTCCACGCCGTACTTCAGCGCGGACTCGTAGGTGATGTCCGGGTCGAGCCTGCGCAGCTCCTCCGCGAGGAGCTCCGCGGTCTCGCGCCGGTTGAGCGCGACGGCGCGGTCCGGCTGGCCGGGCATGCACAGCGTGGCCAGCGTGCCGTTGGGGCGGTCCAGGACGACCGGGCCGTTCCTGGTCTCCATCCGGACGGCCGTCAGGCCCGGGCCGTCCGAGACGGCCCGCTTCACCGGCACGCCGAGGCGGTCCGCGAGCCACATCGCCAGCAGCTCGCAGCTGGGGTTGTAGCCCTCGCCCTCGACCTCGGCGGAGACGACGTCGACCTGCTGCTGGTCCAGGGCGGCCGCGAGCATGGAGCGCCACGGCGTGATCCGGGTCCAGGCGAGGTCGGTGTCGCCGGGGGCGTAGTGCGCGGCGCGGGCCGTAACCTCCGCGAGGGGGTCCTCGGCGGCGTAGGTGTCGGTCACCCGGCGCTGGGCGAGGGCGCCCAGCGGGTCCTTCTCGGGGTTGACCGGGGCACCCACCGGCCACCAGACGACCACGGGGGCGTCGGGCAGCAGCAGCGGCAGCACGACCGACTGGGCGTGGTCGATGACGTCGCCGTACAGCCGCAGGACGACCGTCTCGCCGGTGCCGGCGCTGGTGCCGACCCGGACCTCGGCGTCGAGGCGGGCCTTGGCGCGGTCGCGCATCGAGCGGCTGACCCGCTTGATGACGACGAGCTTGCGCGAGGGGTGCTCGCGGGACGCCTCGTTGGCGGCCTTGAGCGCGTCGTAGGCGTGCTCCTCGTCGGTGACGATGACCAGGGTGAGGACCATGCCGATGGCGGGGGTGCCGATGGCGCGGCGGCCCTGGACCAGCGCGTTGTTGATCTTGCTGGACGTGGTGTCCGTGAGGTCCATCTTCATGGCCGCCGCCAGCTCCGTCCGTCTCGTGCGAGCATCTCGTCGGCCTCGTCCGGGCCCCAGGTGCCGGCCTGGTAGGACGCGGGCTTGCCGTGCTTGTCCCAGTACCGCTCGATCGGGTCGAGGATCTCCCAGGACAGTTCGACCTCCCGCAGCCGCGGGAAGAGGTTCGCGTCGCCCAGCAGCACATCGAGGATGAGCCGCTCGTACGCCTCGGGGCTGGACTCGGTGAAGGACTCGCCGTAGGCGAAGTCCATCGAGACGTCCCGGACCTCCATCGAGGTGCCCGGCACCTTCGAGCCGAACCGCAGGGTGACGCCCTCGTCCGGCTGCACCCGGATGACCAGGGCGTTCTGCCCCAGCTCCTCGGTGGCGGTGTGGTCGAAGGGCGAGTGCGGGGCGCGCTGGAAGACCACCGCGATCTCGGTGACGCGGCGGCCGAGCCGCTTGCCCGTGCGGAGGTAGAAGGGGACGCCCGCCCAGCGGCGGTTGTCGATCTCCAGCTTGATCGCGGCGTAGGTGTCGGTCTTCGACTGGGGGTCGATGCCGTCCTCTTCGAGGTAGCCGACGACCTCCTGGCCGCCCTGCCAGCCGTGCGCGTACTGGCCGCGGACGGTCTCCTTGCCGAGGTCCTTGGGCAGCCGGACGGCGCCGAGCACCTTGGTCTTCTCCGCGACCAGCGCGTCCGCGTCGAAGGAGGCGGGCTCCTCCATGGCGGTGAGCGCCAGCAACTGGAGCAGGTGGTTCTGGATGACGTCGCGGGCGGCGCCGATGCCGTCGTAGTAGCCGGCGCGGCCGCCGATGCCGATGTCCTCGGCCATGGTGATCTGCACGTGGTCGACGTAGGACCGGTTCCAGATCGGCTCGAAGAGGGTGTTGGCGAACCGGAGCGCCAGGATGTTCTGGACGGTCTCCTTGCCCAGGTAGTGGTCGATCCGGAAGACCTCTTCGGGCGGGAAGACCTCGTGGACGACCTGGTTGAGCTCCTGCGCGCTCTTCAGGTCGTGCCCGAAGGGCTTCTCGATGACGGCGCGCCGCCAGGAGCCCTCCTTCTGGTCGGCCAGGCCGTGCTTCTTCAGCTGCTGGACGACCTTGGGGAAGAACTTCGGCGGCACGGACAGGTAGAAGGCGAAGTTGCCGCCCGTGCCCTGCGCCTTGTCGAGGTCGTGGATGGTGTCCTTGAGGGTCTCGAAGGCCACGTCGTCGTCGAAGTCGCCCTGGACGAACCGGCAGCCCTGCACGAGCTGCTGCCAGACCTCCTCGCGGAAGGGCGTGCGCGCGTGTTCCTTGACCGCGTCGTGGACGATCTGGGCGAAGTCCTCGTTCTCCCAGTCGCGGCGGGCGAAGCCGATGAGGGAGAAGCCCGGCGGCAGCAGCCCCCGGTTGGCGAGGTCATAGACCGCCGGCATCAGCTTTTTCCGGGACAAATCGCCCGTGACGCCAAAGATGACCAGGCCCGACGGCCCCGCGATACGCGGGAGCCGTCGGTCCTGAGCGTCACGCAGCGGATTGCTGCTTGTGCTCAATTCACGCCTCCGGAGCGAGGCGCTTGAGCTCCGCCTCAGTGGACTTCAGCAGGTCGTTCCACGACGCCTCGAACTTCTCGACGCCCTCGTCCTCCAGGAGCTGCACGACCTCGTCGTACGAGATCCCGACCTTCGCCAGCGCGTCGAGCTCGGCCTTGGCCTGCTCGTACGTGCCGCGCACGGTGTCACCGGTGATCTGCCCGTGGTCGGCCGCGGCCTCCAGGGTGGCCTCCGGCATGGTGTTCACCGTGTTCGGGGCGACCAGGTCGTCCACGTACAGGGTGTCCTTGTAGGCCGGGTCCTTCACGCCGGTCGAGGCCCACAGCGCACGCTGCTTGTTGGCGCCGGCCTTCTCCAGGGCGGCCCAGCGGTCGGAGGAGAAGACCTCCTCGTACGCCTGGTAGGCGAGGCGGGCGTTGGCGAGGGCGGCCTTGCCGCGCAGCGCCTTGGCCTCCTCGGTGCCCAGCGCGTCCAGCCGCTTGTCGATCTCGGTGTCCACGCGGGACACGAAGAAGGACGCGACCGAATGGATCAGCGAGAGGTCCAGGCCCGCGGCCTTGGCCTGCTCCAGACCGGTCAGGTAGGCGTCCATGACCGCGCGGTAGCGCTCCAGGGAGAAGATCAGCGTCACGTTGACGCTGATGCCCCGGCCGATGGTCTCGGCGATCGCCGGCAGGCCGGCCTGCGTCGCCGGGATCTTGATCAGCGTGTTGGGGCGGTCCACCAGCCAGGCCAGCTGCTTGGCCTCGGCGACGGTGGCGTGGGTGTTGTGCGCCAGGCGCGGGTCGACCTCGATGGAGACCCGGCCGTCCTGGCCGCCGGTCGCGTCGAAGACCGGGCGCAGGATGTCGGCGGCGTCGCGGACGTCCGCCGTGGTGATCATGCGGATGGCCTCTTCCACGGTCACCCCGCGCACGGCGAGGTCGGCGAGCTGCTGCTCGTAGCCGTCACCGCTGGAGATGGCCTTCTGGAAGATCGACGGGTTGGTCGTGACGCCCACGACGTGGCTCTGGTCGATGAGCTCGGCCAGGTTGCCGGACGTGATGCGCTTGCGGGACAGGTCGTCCAGCCAGATCGCGACGCCTTCGTCGGAGAGGCGCTTGAGTGCGTCTGTCATGGGGATTGCATCTCCTACTAGTAGTAAAGGGCGTCAGCTGCGGTGGGCGTCGACGTGCGCGATCGACTCGCGGGCGGCGGCGACGACGGCCTCGGTCGTCAGGCCGAACTCGCGGTAGAGGACCTTGTAGTCCGCCGAGGCGCCGAAGTGCTCCAGCGACACGATGCGGCCGCTCTCGCCGACGAAGCGGTGCCAGGTGAGGCCGATGCCGGCCTCGACCGCGACGCGGGCCTTGACGTCCGGCAGCAGCACGCCGTCGCGGTACGCCTGGTCCTGCTCCTCGAACCACTCGACGGACGGCATGGAGACCACGCGGGTCGGGATGCCCTCGGCCTGGAGCGCCTCACGGGCCTCCACGGCCAGCTGGACCTCGGAGCCGGTGCCGATCAGGATCACCTGGGGGCGGCCGCCCTCGGCCTCGAACAGGACGTAACCGCCCTTGGCCGCGTCCTCGTTCGCCTCGTACGTCGGGACGTTCTGCCGGGTGAGGGCGAGACCGTGCGGCGCCGGGTGGGTGACGTGCCGCTTGGTGATCTCGCGCCAGGCGATGGCCGTCTCGTTGGCGTCGGCCGGGCGGACCATGTTCAGGCCCGGGATGGCGCGCAGCGCGGCCATGTGCTCGACCGGCTGGTGGGTCGGGCCGTCCTCGCCGAGACCGATGGAGTCGTGCGTCCACACGTAGGTGACCGGCAGCTTCATCAGGGCGGCCAGGCGGACGGCCGGGCGCATGTAGTCGGAGAACACCAGGAAGGTGCCGCCGTAGACGCGCGTGTTGCCGTGCAGCGCGATGCCGTTCATGGTCGAACCCATGGCGTGCTCACGGATGCCGAAGTGGACCGTGCGGCCGTACGGGTTCGCCTCGGGGAGCGGGTTGCCCTCCGGGAGGAACGACGAGGACGCGTCGATCGTGGTGTTGTTCGAGCCGGCGAGGTCGGCGGAGCCGCCCCACAGCTCGGGGATCACGCCGCCGAGGGCCTTGAGGACCTCACCGGACGCCTTGCGGGTCGCGACGGCCTTGCCGGCGGGGAAGGCGGGCAGCGCCTTCTCCCAGCCGTCGGGCAGCTCGCCCGCGCTGATCCGGTCGAACTCCGCGGCGCGCTGCGGGTTGGCGGAGCGCCACTCCTGCAGCCGCTTGGTCCACGTGGCGTGCGCCTCGCGGCCGCGGTCGACGACCTTGCGGACGTGCGCGAAGACGTCCTCGTCGACCTGGAAGGTCTGCTCGGGGTCGAAGCCCAGCACCTTCTTGGTCGCCGCGACCTCTTCGTCGCCGAGCGCGGAGCCGTGCGAAGCCTCGGTGTTCTGGGCGTTCGGGGCGGGCCAGGCGATGATCGTGCGCGCGGCGATGATCGAGGGACGCTCGGTCTCCTCCTGCGCCGCCTTCAGCGCCGCGTACAGCGCCTGGACGTCGAAGTCGCCGCTCTCGGCCTGCTCGATGCGCTGGACGTGCCAGCCGTAGGCCTCGTACCGCTTGAGGACGTCCTCGGAGAACGCCGTCGCGGTGTCGCCCTCGATCGAGATGTGGTTGTCGTCGTACAGGGCGACGAGGTTGCCGAGCTTCTGGTGGCCGGCCAGCGAGGACGCCTCGGCGGAGATGCCCTCCTCCAGGTCGCCGTCGGAGACGATCGCCCAGATGGTGTGGTCGAACGGGGAGGTGCCCTGCGGCGCCTCCGGGTCGAACAGGCCGCGCTCGTAGCGGGCGGCCATCGCCATGCCCACGGCGTTGGCGATGCCCTGGCCCAGCGGGCCGGTGGTGGTCTCCACACCGCGCGTGTGACCGTGCTCCGGGTGGCCCGGGGTCTTGCTGTCCCAGGTGCGGAAGGACTTCAGGTCCGAGAGCTCCAGGCCGTAGCCGGCCATGAAGAGCTGCACGTAGAGGGTCAGGCTGGTGTGGCCGGGGGAGAGGACGAACCGGTCGCGGCCGGTCCAGTCGGCGTCACTCGGGTCGTGCCGCATCAGCTTCTGGAACAGCAGGTACGCGGCGGGCGCCAGGCTCATGGCCGTGCCGGGATGGCCGTTGCCGACCTTCTGCACGGAGTCCATGGCCAGGACGCGGGCGGTATCGACGGCCCGCTGGTCCAGTTCGGTCCACTCGAGGTCTGTTGTGGTCGGCTTGTTGCTCACCCTCGGTCAGGGCTCCTCTCCACATGTTCTTTTTGCCGGGGGCGGTCTTCCGCCACGACGCGGCGCTGTCGAGCCTACCCCGCAGGGACGTGCGCCTTTTCGACGCACAGTCGGCCGTCGGGACCCGATGCCCCGGGCAACCTGTTCCTGTCGGGAAAGATTCCCGCCGCGGGCGCGACGGTCATCTCCAGCCTGCCGGGGAGGCCGCGTGCCCGCCTCCCGAACGCTTCCGCTGTGTCATGTTCCCAGGGCTGCTGATCCGATGCCGAGCCGTTGCGGATCCGGTACGGATCAGGTCCGCTACGGCCCCAACACGACCCCACCCCGGCGAAGGCCGGGGTACCCCCTACGTCTAGAGTGGCGTGGTACGCGCAAGCCTTTACCGGGGTTCTTCCTGCCCGGAATGATGTGCTTGCTGGCCTTATCTCTGTCAGGGGTGTGCGTGACGGCCGTCGAATCCCGTCCTGCGGGGGTGCTCGCGGAGAGCCCCGGTCACCGGCCGTTCGGGGCCCGTGTGAAGGCGTTCGTGGCGCTGACCAAGCCGCGGGTCATCGAACTGCTGCTGATGACGACCGTCCCGGTGATGTTCCTCGCCGCGGAAGGCGTCCCCGACCTGTGGCTGGTGCTGGCCACCTGCATCGGCGGCTATCTGTCCGCCGGCGGCGCCGGCGCCTACAACATGTACATCGACCGGGACATCGACGCGCTGATGGACCGCACGTCGCAGCGCCCCCTGGTCACCGGGATGGTCTCGCCGGGCGAGTGCCTGGTCTTCGCGACCGCCCTGACCGTCGGCTCGACCGCATGGTTCTGGTTCCTGGTCAACCCCCTGTCGGCGATGCTCTCGCTCGGCGCCTCGGCGTTCTACGTCGTCGTCTACACGATGATCCTCAAGAGGCGTACCGCGCAGAACATCGTCTGGGGCGGCATCGCCGGCTGCATGCCCGTCTTCATCGGCTGGTCCGCCGTCACCAACTCCGTCTCCTGGGCCGCCCTCGTCCTCTTCCTCGTCATCTTCTTCTGGACACCGCCGCACTACTGGCCGCTGTCGATGAAGGTCAAGGACGACTACGAGCGCGTGGGTGTGCCGATGCTGCCGGTCATCGCCGGCAATCTGGTGGTCGCCCGCCAGATCGTGCTCTACAGCTGGGTGATGGTCGGGGTCTCGCTCTCCCTGCAGCCGCTCGGCTACACCAGCTGGTTCTACACGGTCGTCGCGGCCGTGCTGGGCGCGCTGTGGCTCAAGGAGGCGCACGCCCTCCACGGCCGCGCCCGGGCCGGGATCACCGGGGCGAAGCTCAAGGAGATGCGCCTCTTCCACTGGTCCATCACCTATGTGTCGCTGCTCTTCGCCGCCGTCGCCGTGGATCCCTTCCTCCGTTGATTACCGACGGGTAGCATCTGGCTCATGGCAGACACCACCCCGCAGGCCGACGCGGCCGCACCCGAGGCCACGGCGGACCGCAAGGCCGCCCGGCTCGCCAAGCAGATCCGCGCGTTCGCCACGAGCCACGGCGGCAGTGCCGAGGGCCAGCTGGCGCACATCGCCCGCGGCACCACCCGGATCGCCCTGGTCGGTGCCAACGGCGAGTGGGGCAATCTCGTCGCCCCCTCCATGGAGACCGCCCGCACGGCCGCCGCCCTCGCCGGCCTCACCCTGCACGACGACTTCGACGGCGAGTTCGCGGCCAAGGTCCGCACCGGCCCGTACGAGTGGTCCCGCATGGCCGGCCTGCAGCTCGGCGGGCCCGCCAACCCGCAGCAATAACTGACGGCCCTCTCGCCCGTTAGACCGGTGAACCCGCCGCGAGCGACGCTCGGCGGCGGGCCCGGCACGGGGGATGAGGGGGGCGGATGGACGACATGCCGCCGCTGGTCGATCAGCACAGCCACGGCGCCGTCCACGGTGACCTGGGGCTCGGCGGCTTCGAGAGGCACCTCGCCGCGGCCGCCGGGTCCACCGGCCCGGCCCCGCCCGGCACCAGCTTCTTCGACAGCCGCACCGGGCTGGCGGTCCGCCGCTGGTGCCCGCCCCTGCTGGGCCTGGAGCCCTTCTGCTCCCCGGTCCGCTACCTGGCCCGCCGCCGGGAGCTGGGCGCCTACGGGGCGGGCCGGCTGCTGCTGAGGGGCGCGGGCATCGGGACGTTCCTGCTGGAGTCGGGTGAGCGCAGCGGCCTGACGTCGGCCGCGGAGCTGGCCAGCGCGGCCGGCGGGCGCGCCCACGAGGTCGTCCGCCTCGAAGCGCTCGCCGAACAGATCGCCGACACCTCGGGAAGCGCCGAATCCTTCACCGCCTGGACCGCCGAGGCCGTCCAGGGAGCCGCCGGGAGCGCACTGGCGTTCGCCTCAGGCGTCCAGGCTTGCGACGGGGCCCCGCCGGGGCCGGCCGAGGTCCGCCGGGCCGCCGGGCGCCGGCTGGCCGGCCGCCGCCCGGGCACACCCCTGACCGACCCCGTGCTCGCCCGCCATCTGCTGTGGAGCGCGGTCACCACCGGGCTGCCCGTCCAGTTGCACTGCTCCGACCCGCAGCGCCTGACCGGCTTCCTGCGGGCGACGGAGGGCATGGGCACGGACCTGGTGCTGCTGCCCGACCCCTGGCACCACCGGCAGGCCGCGCGGCTCGCCGCGGCCTTCCCGCACGTCTACGCGGACGTGGGCACCCGGCCCGGGGAGACCCTCTGTGAGGCGCCGTTCGGCAAGCTGCTGTTCTCCACCGGTGCGCGGGCGCTGGCGGAACTCTACGTGGTCGCCGCCCGGTCGTTCGCCCGGGCCATGAGCCGGCTCATGGCCGAGTGGCACGCCGACGGCTGGTGCGGGCGCGGGGAGGCGGAGCGGATCGTCTCGCTCGTCGCGGCCGGCACCGCGCGCAGGGTCTACCGGCTGGACGCGGCGGTCGCCTGAAGGGCCTCGTGCCCGCCGGAGGGAGCGGGCACCGCCGCGAGGAGCTCACCGCGGTCCCGCAGGGACAGGAACACCCGCAGGACGGCGATCCACACCAGGCAGGAACCGAACATGTGGGTGCCCACGAGGAGCTCGGGGGAGTCGTTGAAGTACTGCACGAAGCCGACGGTCCCCTGGAGCAGCAGCACGCCGAACAGCTCGACGACCCTGCGGGCCGTCACCGCCGGTGCCTTGACGGCCCGCAGCACGAACCACAGGGCCACGGTCAGGCCGAGCACGACACAGACGAAGTCGACGTGCAACTGGGTGATCTCCCGGACGTCCAGCGGGATGCGGTGGACGTCCTTCTTCGCGTCGCCCGCGTGCTTCCCCGAGCCCGTCACCACGGTGCCGATCACGATCAGCAGGGCGGTCGCGACGACCAGCACCCAGCTGAGCTGCCGCACCGGGCGGGCCACCAGATCGCGCGGCTCCTCGTCACCCTCGGACGCGCGCAGCCACATCACCACCGCGACCGTCAGCAGCGCGGTGGCCGCCAGGAAGTGCGAGGCGACGATGTACGGGTTGAGGCCCGTCAGCACCGTGATCCCGCCGATGATGCCGTTGCTCGCGACGAGCCAGAACTGCGCCCAGCCCAGCCGGGTCAGGCTGCGGCGGCGCGGGGCACGCGCGCGTGCCGCCACGATCGCCAGGCCGACGAAAGCGCACAGCACATAGGTGAGCATGCGGTTGGCGAACTCGATGACGCCGTTGATGCCCATCTCGGGCGTCGGCGTCAGGCTGTCCTCGGTGCAGGTCGGCCACGTCGGGCAGCCGAGCCCGGACTGGGTGAGCCGGACCGCGCCGCCGGTCACGACGATGACCACGGCCATCACGACGCAGGCGAACGCGGCCCGCCGTACGAAGCGCGCGGACGGCTGCCAGCGGTCGGCAATGAGCTGCATGGGGTTCAGCGAATTCGGCACAGGGTCATCGTAAAGGCCCGCTTGTGCACGGATTCACGAGGGGGGCCGTGGTGGCGCATGGCCCCGGTCCCTTGCCTGCCGGTCGCCGCCCGGGCCGCTCACTCCCAGCGGAAGTACCGGGCCGCCGCGCCGAGGCCGAGCACGGCCCACACGGCGAGGATCCCGAGATCGCCCCAGGGCATGCCCGCGCCGTGCTGCAGGACGTCCCGCAACCCGTCCGAGAGCGCGGAGATCGGCAGCAGCCCCAGGACGCTCTGGGCGGCGTCCGGGAACTTGTCCAGCGGCACGATCACGCCGCCGCCGACCAGCAGGAGCAGGAACACCAGGTTCGCGGCGGCCAGCGTCGCCTCGGCCTTCAGGGTGCCCGCCATCAGCAGCCCCAGCCCCGAGAAGGCCGCGGTGCCCAGGACGAGCAGCAGCAGGACGGCGAAGGGGTTGCCGTGCGGCGACCAGCCCAGGGCGAAGGCGATCACCGTCAGCAGGACGATCTGCAGCACCTCGGTGACCAGCACCGAGCACGTCTTGGCGGCCATCAGGGCCCAGCGGGGCAGCGGCGACGCGCCGAGCCGCTTGAGCACCCCGTAGCGGCGCTCGAAGCCGGTGGCGATGGCCTGGCCGGTGAAGGCCGTCGACAGCACGGCCAGGGCGAGAATGCCCGGGGCCAGGAAGTCGACGGCCTTCCCCTCGCCGTCCGCCGTTCCGACCGGCACGGTGACGATGTCGACGGTGCTGAAGAGCACCAGCAGCAGCGTGGGGATGACGACGGTCAGCAGGAGCTGCTCGCCGTTGCGCAGCAGCATCCGCGTCTCCAGCGCCGCCTGCGCCCGGATCATCCGGGGAAGGGGGGCGGCGCCGGGCTTCGGCGTGAAGGTGCCCTCGGTGACGCTCATGCGCGCAGCTCCTTGCCGGTCAGCTCCAAAAAGACGTCTTCCAGGGTGTGCCGCTCCACCGCTATCCGGTCCGGCATGACGCCGTGCTGCGCGCACCACGTCGTCACGGTCGCCAGCAGCTGCGGGTCGACCTTTCCGCTGATCCGGTACGTGCCCGGGGTCAGCTCCGCCGCGGAGGAGCCGGCGGGCAGCGCCTTGAGGAGCGAGGCGAGGTCCAGGCCGGGGCGGCCGCCGAAGCGCAGGGTGTTCTCGGCGCCGCCGCGGCACAGCTCCTCGGGACTGCCCTGGGCGATGACCTTGCCGCTGTCGATGATGGCGACGTCGTCGGCCAGGGCCTCGGCCTCGTCCATGTAGTGCGTGGTCAGGACGACGGTGACGCCGTCCCGGCGCAGCTCCCGGACGAGCTCCCAGGTGGCGTGCCGGGCCTGCGGGTCCAGGCCCGCGGTCGGCTCGTCGAGGAAGACGAGCTCGGGGCGGCCGACGACGGCCATCGCCAGCGCGAGGCGCTGCTGCTGGCCGCCCGACAGGCGCCGGTAGGCCGTGCGCCCGCAGCCGCCCAGCCCGAGCCGTTCGATCAGGGCGTCCACGTCCAGGGGATGGGCGTGCAGGGTCGCGGTGTGGCGGAGCATCTCCTCCGCGCGGGCACCGGGGTAGACCCCGCCGCTCTGCAGCATCACGCCGATCCGGGGGCGCAGCGCGGCGGAGTCGGCGACGGGGTCGAGCCCGAGGACGCGGACCGTGCCGGCGTCGGGGCGCCGGTAGCCCTCGCAGGTCTCGACGGTGGTGGTCTTGCCGGCGCCGTTGGGGCCGAGGACGGCCGTCAGGGCGCCGCGCGCGACGGACAGGTCGAGCCCGTCCACCGCGGATTTGGCTCCGTACCGCTTCACCAGGCCGTGGACCTCGACCGCGGGCTCTCGGCCGGGGGCCCGGGGAGTGTCACCCGGGAAGACGCTGCGCATGGCGGGAAGTCTACGAACAAGGGGGTCCCCGGGGCTGCCCCGGGGGTGTTCGCCCATGCGTTCCCGATGATCTTCCGGGTGGCGGTTAGGTGACCCTTAGTGATCGACGCCACCGATCGGCGGCCCCGGCCGGGCTTGTCGCCCTCCCGCTAATTACGCAACAATGGTGTTGTGAAATACGCGAGCGAGGCTCCGCAGGACCCCGAGGCCCAGTCGGCCACCGGGGCCGCGACTGCGCCCGCGCATGAGACCGAGCGCGTTGAGCACGCCGAGCGCGCCCAGGACGACCAGCGCGGCACGCGGAACCGCGTCGCCCGCTCCATCCTCGATCACGGTCCGTCGACCGCCGCGGAGCTGGCCCTGCGCCTGGAGCTGACCCAGGCCGCAGTCCGGCGCCACCTGGACACCCTGGCCGCCGAGGGCGTCGTCGAGCCCCGTGAGAAGCGGGTCTACGGCGCGCGCACCCGCGGGCGCCCCGCGAAGGCGTTCGCGCTCACCGACTGCGGCCGGGACGCCTTCGACCAGGCGTACGACAAGCTGGCCGGGGACGCCCTGCGCTGGATCGCCCAGGCCGCCGGCGGCGGCGAGATGGGCGAGGCGGCCGTGGCCGCCTTCGCCCGCGCCCGGATGGCCGCGCAGGCCGAGGGGTACCGCGAGGCCCTGGAGGCCGTCGCCCCCGAAGAGCGCGCGGAGGCCCTTGCCCGGGCATTGACCAAGGACGGGTACGCTGCTACGGCGCGTAGCGCACCGGTCGGCGAACAGCTTTGCCAGCACCACTGCCCGGTCGCCCATGTCGCCGAGCAGTTCCCGCAGCTGTGCGAGGCGGAGACCGAGGTCTTCTCCCGCCTGCTCGGGACCCATGTGCAGCGTCTGGCCACCATCGCCCACGGCGACGGTGTGTGCACGACGTTCATTCCCAAGAGCACCACAAAGACCACCACAGCATCCGCCAGCACGGCCGGGAGGAACCCCGCATGACTCTCCCCACGGAGACTGCCCACCCTGAGCTCGAGGGCCTGGGCACGTACGAATACGGCTGGGCCGACTCCGACGTGGCCGGTGCCACCGCCAAGCGCGGCCTCTCCGAGGAGGTCGTCCGGGACATCTCCGCCAAGAAGTCCGAGCCGGAGTGGATGCTGAAGCTGCGCCTGAAGGGCCTCAAGCTCTTCGGCAAGAAGCCCATGCCCACCTGGGGCTCCGACCTCACGGGCATCGACTTCGACAACATCAAGTACTTCGTCCGCTCCACCGAGAAGCAGGCCGCCTCCTGGGAGGACCTGCCCGCGGACATCAAGAACACCTACGACAAGCTGGGCATCCCGGAGGCCGAGAAGCAGCGCCTCGTCGCCGGTGTCGCCGCCCAGTACGAGTCGGAGGTCGTCTACCACCAGATCCGCGAGGACCTGGAGGAGCAGGGCGTCCTCTTCCTGGACACCGACACCGCGCTCAAGGAGCACCCGGAGCTCTTCCAGGAGTACTTCGGCACGGTCATCCCCGTCGGTGACAACAAGTTCGCGTCGCTGAACACCGCCGTGTGGTCCGGCGGCTCCTTCATCTACGTCCCGCCGGGCGTCCACGTCGACATCCCGCTCCAGGCCTACTTCCGCATCAACACGGAGAACATGGGCCAGTTCGAGCGGACGCTGATCATCGTCGACGAGAACGCCTACGTTCACTACGTCGAGGGCTGCACCGCCCCGATCTATTCCTCCGACTCGCTGCACAGCGCCGTCGTGGAGATCATCGTGAAGAAGGGCGGCCGCTGCCGCTACACGACGATCCAGAACTGGTCGAACAACGTCTACAACCTGGTCACCAAGCGCGCCGTGGCCTACGAGGGCGCCACCATGGAGTGGGTCGACGGCAACATCGGCTCCAAGGTGACCATGAAGTACCCGGCCGTCTACCTGATGGGCGAGCACGCCAAGGGTGAGACCCTGTCCATCGCCTTCTCCGGCGAGGGCCAGCACCAGGACGCCGGCGCCAAGATGGTCCACATGGCGCCGAACACCTCCTCCAACATCGTCTCCAAGTCGGTGGCGCGAGGCGGTGGCCGCACCTCCTACCGCGGCCTCATCGAGATCGGCGAGGGCGCCCACGGCTCCAAGTCGAACGTGCTCTGCGACGCCCTGCTGGTGGACACCATCTCCCGGTCGGACACCTACCCCTACGTCGACGTCCGCGAGGACGACGTCTCCATGGGCCACGAGGCGACCGTCTCCAAGGTCAGCGACGACCAGCTCTTCTACCTGATGAGCCGCGGCCTGACCGAGTTCGAGGCCATGGCGATGATCGTGCGCGGCTTCGTCGAGCCGATCGCCCGCGAGCTGCCCATGGAGTACGCCCTGGAGCTCAACCGGCTGATCGAGCTGCAGATGGAAGGCGCGGTCGGCTGACACCCGCCGTTCGGACCGCAGCGACCCCTTTGTGACAGGAAGAGAGCACGACGACAGCCATGGCTGAGAACACTCCCGCCGGCAGCACGACCGACGGCGCCATCCAGGTGGGCGGACCCCAGCAGCCCATCGACGCGCGGGTCAGCGCCCCGGCCTCGTACAACGTCGCGGACTTCCCCGTGCCGCACGGCCGCGAGGAGGAGTGGCGGTTCACCCCGCTGGAGCGCCTCCGCGGTCTGCACGACGGCACGGCCCTGGAGAAGGGCGGGGACGGCCCCGGCGTCCGCGTCGAGGTGAGCGCCCCCGAGGGCGTCACCGTCGAGGCCGTCGGCCGTGACGACGCCCGCCTCGGCCGGACCGGCAAGCCGGTCGACCGGGTCGCCGCCCAGGCGTACAGCTCCTTCGAGAAGGCCTCGGTCGTCTCCGTTCCCAAGGAGACCGTCCTCAGCGAGCCCATCCGCATCGCCGTGCACGGCGAGGGCGGGGTGGCCTTCGGCCACCAGGTCGTGGAGGTCGGTGCCTTCGCGGAGGCCGTCGTGATCCTCGACCACACCGGCGAGGCCACCCTCGCCGCCAACGTCGAGTACGTCATCGGCGACGGCGCCAAGCTCACCGTCGTCTCCATCCAGGACTGGGACGCCACCGCGGTGCACGTCGCCCAGCACACCGCGCTGGTCGGCCGGGACGCCTCCTTCAAGTCCGTGATCGTCACCTTCGGCGGCGACCTGGTCCGCCTCCACCCTCGGGTCGTCTACGGCGCCCCCGGCGGCGAGGCCGAGCTCTACGGTCTGTACTTCACCGACAAGGGCCAGCACCAGGAGCACCGCCTCTTCGTCGACCACGACACCCCGCACTGCCGCAGCAACGTCGCCTACAAGGGCGCGCTGCAGGGCCAGGACGCCCACGCGGTCTGGATCGGTGACGTGCTCATCCGCGCCGCGGCCGAGGGCACGGACACCTACGAGCTCAACCGCAACCTCGTCCTCACCGACGGCGCCCGGGTCGACTCCGTGCCCAACCTGGAGATCGAGACCGGTGAGATCGTCGGCGCCGGCCATGCCTCGGCGACCGGCCGTTTCGACGACGAGCAGCTGTTCTACCTGATGGCCCGCGGCATCCCCGCCGACGAGGCCCGCCGCCTGGTCGTGCGCGGCTTCTTCGCCGAGCTCGTCCAGCAGATCGGCATCCCGGAGCTCGAGGAGCGCCTGATCGCGCAGATCGAGACCGAGCTGGGAGCGTCGGTGGCATGAGCGAGGCAGCGTTCGTACGAGCCTGCGGGCTGAGCGAGCTGGAGGACGACACCCCCAAGCGGGTCGAGCTCGCCGGCACGCCGGTCGCGGTCGTCCGCACCGAGGGCGAGGTGTACGCGATCAACGACATCTGTTCGCACGCCAACGTCTCGCTGTCCGAGGGCGAGGTGGAGGACTGCGCCATCGAGTGCTGGCTGCACGGCTCCAGCTTCGACCTCCGCACGGGCAAGCCCTCGGGCCTGCCCGCCACGCGCCCCGTCCCCGTATACCCCGTCAAGATCCAAGGGGACGACGTGCTCGTCTCCGTCACCCAGGAGTCCTGAGTTCCCCATGGCAACGCTTGAGATCCACGACCTGCACGTCTCCGTCGAGGCCGAGAACGGCCCCCGCGAGATCCTCAAGGGCGTCGACCTGACCGTGAAGCAGGGCGAGACCCACGCCATCATGGGCCCCAACGGCTCCGGCAAGTCCACCCTCGCGTACTCCCTCGCGGGTCACCCCAAGTACACGATCACCGGCGGCACCGTCACCCTCGACGGCGAGGACGTCCTGGAGATGTCCGTCGACGAACGCGCCCGCGCCGGCGTCTTCCTCGCCATGCAGTACCCGGTCGAGGTCCCCGGCGTCTCGGTCTCCAACTTCCTGCGCACCTCCGCCACCGCCATCCGCGGCGAGGCCCCCAAGCTGCGCACCTGGGTGAAGGAGGTCAAGTCCGCGATGGAGCAGCTCCAGATGGACCCCTCCTTCGCCGAGCGCAACGTCAACGAGGGCTTCTCCGGCGGTGAGAAGAAGCGCCACGAGATCCTCCAGCTGGAGCTCCTCAAGCCGAAGATCGCGATCCTCGACGAGACGGACTCCGGTCTGGACGTCGACGCGCTGCGCCAGGTCTCCGAGGGCGTCAACCGCGTCCGTGAGACCGGTGAGGTCGGCACCCTGCTGATCACCCACTACACGCGCATCCTGCGCTACATCAAGCCCGACTTCGTCCACGTCTTCTCCAACGGCCGCATCGTCGAGTCCGGCGGCGCCGAGCTCGCCGACAAGCTGGAGAACGAGGGCTACGAGGCTTACCAGACGAAGGGTGGCGTCACCGCGTGACGATTCTGCCGGGCCTTCTCGACACCGAGGCGATCCGTAAGGACTTTCCCATCCTGGACCGCACGGTCCACGACGGGAAGAAGATCGTTTACCTGGACTCCGCGGCGACCTCGCAGAAGCCGCGCCAGGTGCTCGACGCGCTGAACGACTACTACGAGCGCCACAACGCCAACGTCCACCGCGGTGTCTACACGATCGCCGAGGAGGCCACGGCACTGTACGAGGGCGCGCGTGACAAGGTCGCCGCGTTCATCAACGCGCCGAGCCGTGACGAGGTGATCTTCACCAAGAACGCCTCGGAATCGCTCAACCTCGTGGCCAACATGCTCGGCTGGGCCGACGAGCCCTACCGGGTGGACCACGACACCGAGATCGTCATCACGGAGATGGAGCACCACTCCAACATCGTGCCGTGGCAGCTGCTCTCGCAGCGCACGGGCGCGAAGCTGAAGTGGTTCGGCCTCACCGACGACGGCCGGCTGGACCTGTCCGACATCGACGAGATCATCACCGAGAAGACCAAGGTCGTCTCGTTCGTGCTGGTCTCCAACATCATGGGCACGGTCAACCCCGTCGAGGCGATCGTCCGCCGGGCCCAGGAGGTCGGGGCGCTCGTCGTCATCGACGCCTCCCAGGCCGCGCCGCACATGGTGCTGGACGTCCAGGCCCTCCAGGCCGACTTCGTGGCCTTCACCGGCCACAAGATGTGCGCGCCCACGGGCATCGGCGTGCTGTGGGGCCGCCAGGAGCTGCTGGAGGACCTCCCGCCGTTCCTCGGCGGCGGCGAGATGATCGAGACCGTCTCGATGCACTCCTCCACCTACGCCCCCGCGCCGCACAAGTTCGAGGCCGGTACGCCCCCGATCGCCCAGGCCGTCGGCCTCGGCGCCGCGGTGGACTACCTCTCGGCGATCGGCATGGAGAACATCGCCCGCCACGAGCACGCGATCACCGAGTACGCGGTGCGCCGGCTCAAGGAGGTCCCGGACCTGCGGCTGATCGGCCCGACGACGGCCGAGGACCGCGGAGCCACCATCTCCTTCACGCTCGGTGACATCCACCCGCACGACGTGGGCCAGGTGCTGGACGAGCAGGGCATCGCCGTCCGGGTCGGTCACCACTGCGCGCGGCCGGTCTGCCTGCGGTACGGAATTCCGGCGACCACGCGAGCGTCGTTCTATCTGTACTCCACCCCCGGCGAGGTCGACGCCCTGGTCGAGGGCCTGGAGCACGTGCGGAACTTTTTCGGTTAATGGACACCGTGGCTGACGAGGGCATCTGACTGTGAAGCTAGATTCGATGTACCAGGACGTCATCCTGGATCACTACAAGCACCCGCACGGCCGGGGCTTGCGGACCGGCGACGCCGAGGTGCACCACGTCAACCCGACGTGCGGCGACGAGATCACGCTGCGCGTCCGGCTCTCCGGCGAGACCATTGAAGACGTCTCGTACGAGGGCCAGGGCTGCTCCATCAGCCAGGCCAGCGCCTCCGTGCTGAACGAGCTGCTGGTCGGCAAGGAGCTCGCCGAGGCGCGCCGCATCCAGGAGACCTTCCTGGAGCTGATGCAGTCCAAGGGCAAGCTGGAGCCGGACGAGACGATGGAGGAGGTGCTGGAGGACGCCGTGGCGTTCGCCGGCGTCTCCAAGTACCCGGCGCGCGTGAAGTGCGCTCTGCTGAGCTGGATGGCGTGGAAAGACGCCACGGCGCAGGCGCTGAACGAAGGCGCCGAAGGGAAGACGGCATGACCGACAACGTAGAGACGACGACGAAGCCCGCCTCCGAGGAGGAGGTCCGCGAGGCGCTGTACGACGTGGTCGACCCCGAGCTGGGCATCGACGTCGTCAACCTGGGCCTCATCTACGGCATCCACGTCGACGACGCCAACATCGCCACCCTCGACATGACGCTGACGTCCGCGGCCTGCCCGCTGACCGACGTCATCGAGGACCAGGCGAAGTCGGCGACCGAGGGCATCGTCAACGAGCTCCGGATCAACTGGGTCTGGATGCCGCCGTGGGGCCCGGACAAGATCACGGACGAGGGCCGCGAGCAGCTCCGGGCGCTGGGCTTCAACGTCTGACCTTTGGCTGTAGCGAGGCCCCCAGCAGATTGCTGGGGGCCTCGCTGCGTCATCGGCGGCGTTTGTCGAGCGCGTCGGCGAGGACACGGAAAACGGCTACCCGCTGATCACCGTGCAGGCCTCGCAACGTCGTCAGGTGCCCGATGAGGAGGCTGACGACCACGACGATCGGGAGGCAAGCCAGGACAAGGAGCTCGTGGCTGAAGGACATGAGTGCGACTGCCTTTGGTTTGTGGGGCCGGTTCGGGATGCGAGCGCTTGGGTGACACACAAGCCGAGCCGGGCCCCCTCCCGCTACGTCCGTATCCCTTCTGAGTACTGTTTTCGCAGGTCACGCATTGCAGGCGGGAATTCCCGGCGGGAGACGGGATCAGCGGCGGAAGCCTCGCTCCGGGTCGCGCGCCCTGCCCTCGTAGAAGGGCTTGAACCAGCGGTCTGCTTCCAGGCCGGCGATCCCCAGGTGCTGGTTGAGGGGGCTGTGAGGGTCTTCGATGCCCTGGGACCACGGCTCGTAGAGGAAGAGGACGTCGGTGTCCTCCAGAAATGTGGTCATGCACAGCTCCCAGTCGTAATCCCCGGGCTCCTCCGGAAGGCCCTTCACCAGCTCGGTGACGAGATCCGGCTCGTCCGTGACCATGGACGAGGCGTGATCGAGCGCGAGGTGCATGGCCATTTCCTCCCCTGTGCAGGTGGGGAGCGGCCAGTTGCCGACTTCGATGTCGTCGGCCAGGTCGTCGAAGCATCGCGCCATCTGCCGGCGCCACCCGGTTTTCTGTCGCCAGGTCAACACCGGCATGTCGCTGAAGAGGAACGCGTAGTTGTCTTGCAGGTCCACTCGGGCGTCGCCGATCTCTTCCAGTTCGTCGTACGCCATGTCGGCCAGGAGCCCGAAGGCAGCCCTGAGTATGCGCAGCGTGCGCGGAGTGGGCCCGTAGTCCTCCTCTTCCCAATCCTCTTCTCCGTCGTCCACCTCGTCGGCCTCGTGTAGGGGCAAGGGAGCATCGGGTGTTTGCGGGGCACGGGTGGGAACAGGAGTAGGTTCGCCGCGGTAGTACGACTGGGACACCTCGTCCCCTGCCTCGGCGGCCTTGCGATACCACTCCTCGGCGGCCACGCGATCCTGCTGGCGAAAGTGAAGGTTGCCCATGAGGCGATGTGACAGTACGTCTCCTGCATCGCAGGCCAGCTGAAGCCACTGAGCGGCTTCTGCTCGGTCTTCACGCTCGCACAGGACACCGAGTCCGCGCAGCCCGTCCACGTCTCCCGCGTCGGCGAGCGGCCGAAGGGCGCGGCGACTGATGTCGATGCGCTCGTTGGCGTGGGCGGCCAGGGCGATGTCGAAGCGCTGACGCCTTTCGGTGCCCACTCGGAGCGCGGTCTCCCACACCCTCTCCGGGATGAAGTCGGGCGAGGTTCCGCTGGCCCTGAGATGAGCGTCTAGCAGGTAGTCGAAGGCCCGCAGGCCGGGACCGTCAGGGATGAGCAGCCGAGTCACGGCGTCAGGGGGAGTCGTGGCCCATGCCAGCGCCTCATCCAGTGGTTCGGGGCAGAGCAACTGCTTGTTGCGGCCAGGGAGGTAGTCCTCGTGCAGTTCCTCGAGCAGCTCGGCGGGGAGCGGGTCCGTCAGACCTGCCAGGGCCAGGTCGATCGCGGCCCACACCAGGGCGGCGCCCCGGGGGTTGCCGTTGACCACCGAGGCGCCGCAAAGTCGCTGCCAGAGCTGAGGGCCGGTGGCCAGGGTTTCTGCGACGCCGAAGTCGGCGGCCTGATCGAGGGCTAGGCGCAGTCTCGGATCGCGGTTCTCGTACAGTTCTTCGCGTGCTCGGTCGAGTTCCGGGGGCGACCACAGCCGCTCGACCTGGAATGTCTCCGCGAGCTGTACCAATCCATCGTCGGGAAACTGCTGGTGCATGCGGGTGCGCATGGTTCCGAGCACTGTGGCCTTGGCGGTGCGTAGTGCCCGGACGCCGTGGAGATCCATGCCTTCGGGGCCGAGGTAGCGCTCCATGTCGTTGAGCCAGAGCACGCAGCGTTCCCCGGCCTTGGCCGATCGGGTCACGGCGGACACCGCTTCCGGCACCTCGGTCACGTGGCGCGGCACGACGAGGAGGTGGTCGGGAAGAACAGCCGTCATAGCCTCGTAGGCGCAACGTGTCTTACCGGCGGTGGAGTCCCCCACCAACAGGATCACTCCGCCGTGCTGCCCGGCGCGGGACATGGCTCGGCGTACTGCGGGATCGACGTCCCTGGGAACGTACGCGGGTACTGCGTTGCCGCCCTCGGCCGTGCGGGCACGGTGCACCTTCAGCTCCAGCGGGTCCGTATCGCGGACCCGGAGCGTCACTGCCTGTGGTCCGGGCTCGGGAACCTGTTCGGCGCAGGCTCGTTCATAGAGCCGTACCCACTTGGGGTCGTCGAGCCGGCCCTGTGGAAGCGAGGCCGTCTCCTCCAGAGCTCTCAGGAACGAGGACAGGGCTGCCCAGGATTCGGGGATCCTGCCGCCGCTCTGCCAAGCGCTGATGGCCGACTTGCTGACACGATGTCGATATTTGCCTTCCGTGGCCTTGGCGATCTGTACCTGGGTGGGACGTCGGGAACCCTCACGTGTGGCCTCGTCCACGGCGGCTTTGATGGCTCGGGCTAGTTCGTCCCGAGCGCCCGTGGGGTGTGCGGCGTTTTCCGGATTCATGAAGCCGATGCTGCCCGAACGCACTGACAGAGAGAGCTGGAGTCAGGTGGCGGGCTGCTGCTGTGTGGCGCAGTGGATGCCGCCGCCCTCGGCGAGGGTGTGGATCTCCACGGGGCGGATCTCGCGGCCGGGGTGCAGGTCGCGCAGGACCACCGCCGCCCGCCCGTCGGCGTGCCGGTCGCCGAAGCGCGGCAGGACGACCGCGTCGTTCACGACGTAGTAGTTGACGCAGCGGCCCAGGAAGTCGGCGCCCCGGTGGCCCAGCTGGGCGGGGTCGGGCTCGGGCAGTTCGACGATCTCCGGTGCCCTGTCTCGCGCGTCCGTGGCCGTCTCCAGGGCCGTACGGGCCTGCTCGACCCGCGTCCAGACGTCGGGCTGGAGCCCGGAGGTGGGTTGCTGAGGACGACGGGGCCGGGGGCGGCGAAGCGGGCGAGGGCGTCGACGTGGCAGTCGGTGATGTCCTCGCCGCGGACGCCCGCCAGCCAGATCACCTTCCGGATGCCGAGCAGCTTCTGGAGGGTCTTCTCGATGTCGTCGCGCGAGCGCCCCGGGTTGCGGTTGTCGTTGACCAGCGAACTCTCGGTGACCAGCAGAGTGCCTTCGCCGTCGGTCCCCAGTGAGCCGCCCTCGGCCACGAGAGGCGCCCCCACGCGCGGCACCCCGAAGGCCCCCAGCACCCGGCGCGCGACCAGGCCGTCCCGGGGGTGCTCCTGCCTGCCGCCCCAGCCGTTGAAGCCGCAGTCGATGCCCGCGGGCCTGCCGTCCGGTCCGATGACGAAGGTCGGCCCGTAGTCCCGCAGCCACAGGTCGTCCGCCGGCACGTCCGTGACCTTGATACCACCGCCGCAGGCTTTCTTCGTGCCCTCGGCGTCCTCGGCCGCGGTGAGCAGGAGCACCGGCTTGTAGGCGGCGACCGTGCAGGCGATGGCCGCGACGTCCCGCCGCACCGCCGCCATGTCCTGTCCCCACCCGAGTCGGCCGGCGCCCAGCCCATGACGGTCCGCGCGTGGGCGGCCGATTCGGACGGGAGCGGACGCTGTTCATCGGTGTGCCCCCAAGGCGTGATCCGTGGCGCGCTCGCGTAGTGCCTCATCGTCGCCGGGCGTGTCCGCCAGCGGGAATCGCCGTTGCGTACGGTCGTACGCAACGATATGTACACTTGTACGCATGGTGTACCTGACCCTGGCCGCCGCGATCATCGCGGAGATCCTCGCCACCACCTCGATGAAGTTCAGCGAGGGCTTCAGCAAGCTGTGGCCCTCGGTCGGCACCCTGGTGGGGTACGTCGTCGCCTTCGCGCTGCTCGCCCAGACGCTCAAGACCATGAACGTCGGCACCGCCTACGCCATCTGGTCCGGCGCGGGCACCGCCGTCGTCGCCGCCATCGGCATGCTCTTCCTGGGCGAGGCCGTCACGGCCGCGCGTGTCGGGGGCGTGCTGCTGGTCATCGCGGGCGTCGTCGTCCTGAACCTCGGCGGGGCGTCCCACTGATGGCCCGCCGCTACGACCCCGAGCGCCGCGACCGCCTCGTCGGTGCCGCGATCCGGGTGGTCGCCGCGGGCGGCATCGGCGCGCTGAGCCACCGGGCCGTGGCCGCCGAGGCCGATGTGCCGCTCGGCTCCACCACCTACCACTTCAAGACCCTCGACGACCTGCTCGTCGCCGCCCTGCGGCGGACCGCGCGGGACTGGCTGGACGGCCTGGCGGCCTGGGAGCGCGACAGCGACCCCGGGGCGCCGCTGGCCGGTCAGCTCGCCGCGCGGATCGAGGAGTGGCTCGCGGGCGACCGCACGCGCCTGGAGCTGGAGTACGAGCTCTACCTCGCCGCGCTGCGCCGCCCGGCCGTGCGGCCGATCGCCGCCGAGTGCGTGGAGGAGACGGTGGCCGTGGTGCGCCGCCGCACGGACGACGACGCGAGCGCGCGCGCCGTCGTCCACTACCTCGACGGGCTGCTGATCCAAGTGCTGATCACGGGACGGCCCTTCGACCGGGACGAGGTCCACACGGCGCTCTCCGCGCTGGCCCCCGGGCGGACCGGTTCGCCTTGACCGGCCGTGTCCGGTTAGGTTTTCGACTATGACCGACGCAGTAGCTTCCCGCACCACCGGCGCCGTCGCCGCCGGCCTCGCCACCCTCACCGAGGACGGCACCGTTCTCGACACCTGGTTCCCGGCCCCCGAGCTGGTCGCCGAGCCCGGCCCGGCCGGCACCGAGCGGCTGAGCGCCGAGCGCGCCGCCGAGCTGCTGGGCCAGGGCGCCCTCAAGGCCGTCGGCCCGGACCCGCGCCGCGGGGTCGAGGTCGTCGCCGTCCGCACGGTCATCGCCTCGCTCGACGACAAGCCGCTCGACGCGCACGACGCCTACCTGCGCCTGCACCTGATCTCCAGCCGCCTGGTCAAGCCGCACGGCCTGAGCCTCGACGGCATCTTCGGCCTGCTGGCGAACGTCGCCTGGACCTCCCTGGGCCCCGTCGCCGTCGACCAGGTCGAGACCGCCCGCCTGAACGCCCGGGCCGAGGGCCTGCACCTCCAGGTGACGAGCATCGACAAGTTCCCGCGCATGACCGACTACGTCGCCCCGGCGGGCGTCCGCATCGCCGACGCCGACCGGGTCCGCCTCGGCGCGCACCTCGCGGCCGGCACCACCGTCATGCACGAGGGCTTCGTCAACTTCAACGCCGGCACCCTGGGCACCTCCATGGTCGAGGGCCGCATCAGCGCCGGCGTCGTCGTCGGGGACGGCTCCGACATCGGCGGCGGCGCGTCCACGATGGGCACGCTCTCCGGCGGCGGCAAGCAGATCATCTCCATCGGCGAGCGCTGCCTGCTCGGCGCCGAGTCGGGCATCGGCATCGCGCTCGGCGACGAGTGCGTCGTCGAGGCCGGCCTCTACGTCACCGCCGGCACCCGCGTGACCCTGCCGGACGGCGAGGTCGTCAAGGCCCTGGAGCTCTCCGGGGCCAGCAACATCCTCTTCCGCCGCAACTCCACCACCGGTGCCGTCGAGGCCCGCCCGTACAAGAGCACCTGGGGCGGCCTGAACGACATGCTCCACAGCCACAACTGACCCACCCGGGCGGACCGGGTGGCGCCTGTCAGGCCCACCCGGCCACCACCAGCTCCGCGTGCGCCCGCGCCAGCGCCCCGGTGCGGGCGCGGGCCGCGGCCCGCAGCGGCGCCCGCACCGGCCCCCCGGGCAGGCCGAGCGCGCCCAGCAGGGCCTTCGCCGTCACCGTGCCCGGCAGGCCGGCCCCCATCATCAGCTCGACCAGCGGCAGCGCCCGCTGGTGGTGCCCGGTCGCCCCGGCGGCGTCGCCGCGGTCGTACGCGTCGAGGACCGCGGCCAGCTGCGGCCCCGCGACATTGGCGACCGTGCTGACGAACCCCACGGCCCCCACCGCGCGCAGCGGCAGGTTCAGCTCCTCCACGCCGGAGTAGTAGGCGAGGTCCGTCCGCGCGATGACCTTCGAGCTCCCCGCCAGGTCGTACGCGCAGTCCTTCACCCCGGCGATCCGCGGGTGCTCCGCCAGGTGGAGCAGGGTGTCCGGCTCGATCCTCGTCCCCGTGCGCCCGGGGATGTCGTAGAGCATCACCGGCACGCCGACCGCGTCCGCCACCGTGCGGAAGTGCTCCGCGACATCCTCCTGCGGCGGTCGGCTGTAGTACGGCGTCACCACCAGCACCCCGTGCGCCCCGGCCGCCTCGGCGGCCCGTGCCAGCTCCACCGCGTGGCGGGTGTCGGCGGAGCCCGCGCCGGCCGTGACCGCGGCCCGGCCGTCCACGGCCTCCACCACGGCCCGGACGAGCGCGGCCTTCTCGGCGTCCGTGGTGGTCGGCGACTCCCCGGTGGTCCCGTTCAGCACCAGGCCGTCACAGCCGCCCCGCCCGACGAGGCGGTCGGCGAGGTGCTGCGCCCCGTCGAGGTCGAGCGCCCCCTCCGTGGTGAAGGGCGTCACCATCGCGCAGAGAGTACGGCCGAAGGGGCCGGTGGTTGTGGTGGACACGGTGTCACGCTCCGGAGTGAAAAAGATCTTCCCGCCGGATTGTGGGCCCCTTCGAACGTACAGGTCTATTTAATTGTCCTTCCGGGCACCGCTAAGGAGCGCTACGGCTTCCAGCGGAGCACCTGCGGGTCGTGGTCGCTGGCCTGGTCGGCGAACTCGGCGTTGATGTGCACGATGTCGTAGTCGACCCGCCGCACGTGACCGCTCGTCAGCATGTGGTCCAGGACCTGGGAGTTCCCCTGGAAGACATAGCCGTAGCGCTCGTCGCGGGGGAGCCGGTCGACCAGGTCGGTGAGGACGCCGCCGGCGGTGAGGGCCTTGACCGCGGGGGAGAACTGGTAGTCGTTGAGGTCACCCGCGACGATCACGTTCGCCCGCCGGTCCACCGCCAGCAGCTGCTTGACGAAGGCGTTGACCGACTTCGCCTGCTGGGTCCGCTGGACCTCCGAGGTGCGGGCCGGGGGCTGGAAGCGGCTGTCGAGGCCCTGGTCGCCGCCCTTGGAGTTGAAGTGGTTGACGACGACGAAGACCCGCTCGCCCCGGAAGGTGAACTGGCCCGCCAGCGGCTTGCGGCTGTTGGTCCAGGCCGGGTTCGCCGGGTCGACGCGGCCGGGGGAGGCGGACAGCGCCGCCTTGCCGCCCTCGCGCACCACCGTGACCGGCGTGGTGGCGTCGCCGCCCCGGGTGTCGGTGAAGGAGACGCGCGCGGGGTTGAAGAGGAAGGCGGTACGGATGTTGCCGCCGGGCTGGCCGCCGTCCTGGCCGTTGACCGGGCTGATCTGACGCCACTCGTAGGCGGGCCCGCCGGCCGCGGCGATGGCGTCCGTGAGCTTCTTCAGCGTCTGCCCGGCGTCCACGACCCCGTCGTCGGTCGTGCCGTTGTCGTCCTGCACCTCTTCGAGCGCGACGATGTCGGGCGAGGCCAGGTTCGTCACCAGGGCGGACGCCAGCCGGTCGAACTTCGCCTGCGGGGTCTTCGGGGAGAGGTTCTCGACGTTGTACGTGGCGACGGCCAGCTCGTCGCTCTTCTGCCCGCGGGTCTTCTCGCGGCTCAGCCCCCGGTCGGTGAGCGTGCCCAGCTCGGTCGCCTGGACGGTGTAGCCGCCGAAGTTGTTGTAGTCCAGGGGGCCCGCGGTGGTGCCCGTCAGCTCGTCGCCGACGTTCGCGACGGGGAAGGGGCGCTGCGCGTACGGGATGAGCGAGGCCACCTTCACCCGGCCGGCACCCGGGTCGCGGTAGGAGCCGTAGAGCGAGCCGCCCCGGTCGGTGCGGTCGCGGTGCGGCTCCGCGGTGACCCACAGGTCCTTGTGCTCGCTGGTCGCGCCGACGACGGGCGCGTCCCGCAGCGCGACCCGCATGCCCTCCAGGGACTCGTAGCGGTCCAGGGCGTAGGAGGCGGGCTTCAGCGGCAGCTTCTCGATCGAGCCGCCGCCCGCGTCCGGCGCGTACCGGTCCGGGACGCTCGACGGGCGGAGCCGGAAGGCGGCCGGCAGGGTGTTGCCGGAGGACCGCACCGTCGCCGTGGCCTTGGTGAGCTGGGTGACCGACTGCAGGCCCGCCGCCTCGCCGCCCGGGTAGTACTCGGTGACCGTGCCGGAGACGAGGACCGCGTCGCCCACGGCCACCGCCGGGGCGGTGGAGCCGGTGAAGACGAATATCGCCTCGCTGGTCGCCGGGTTCCGGTCGGCCTGCGGGTCCTGGACCCAGAAGCCGCGCGACGAACCGAAGGCGCGGACGGCGGTGACGACGCCCGGTACGTCCGTCACCTGCTGTCCGGCCAGCGGGGACACCCGGGTGGTGCCCTGGATGTCGTGGATCCGGACCGCCGCGCTGCCGGCACCGCCGTCGGCCGTGGCCTGGGGGGCGGCGAGCAGGCCGGCCGCGAGGGCGAGGGCCACGAGGGAGCCGACGGTGGGGGGTCTGCGCAGGGGGCGGCGAGCGGGCACGGGAGCCTCCGGTGGGGTCAGGAGCTTCGGCTGAGGAAGCGGAGAGAGGGAGATCGGCGCCGGCTGCGGCGCTACGAAGATCTACGCGCGTCAATGTCAGGTGAGGGAAGGGAAGTTGTCAAGGTCTTACGGGCGGTAGCCCGGTAAACGTGCCCCGAGCGGTACCGGAAGCGGGCGGCGCCGGTGGAACGGGGTCCGAGCGGCCGGCCGCCCCGCCCCCGCGGATGATGCGCCCGGCCTCCGGCGGAGCCCTTAGGCTTGGGCACCGCGCGCCCCACCGACCGTGGCGCCGCCGTCACGACGAGGAGAGATTCCCCTGATGTCCGGAGACCGCCCGACCATGCCGCCGGTGCGGCTCCACTCCGACGCGGAGCTCGCGCGGGACGCCCTGTCCGCGCCGCTGTTCACCCGCGCGGCGAAGCTCGCCCGCTGGGCCGGCGAGGGCACCCCGGTCGGGGCGGGCGGCGAGCTGCTCGCCGAACAACTGCGCACCGCCACCGAGCTCCTCGGTCTGACCGACGACGAGGACGGGCCCGGCCACGCCGCCGAGGCGTGGCAGCACGCGCTGGACACCGGGCTGGTGGAGTACACCGAGGGCGCCGACGAAGAGGAAGAAGGGGCCGACCCCGATCAGCCCTCCGGCACGGCCACCGCGGGCGAGGAGCTGGCCACGCTCACCTCCGGCAGCCCCGCCGAGATCCTCGAAGTGTGGCTCGGCGGCCTGGAGAACGTCCTGGCCGACGCGGCGGCCCCCGATCTGGGCGACCTGGTCGACCAGATCACGGAGACCGGGCCGGACGGCGACATCGACCTGGAGGCCCTGGACTGGAACCCCGAGGAGGAGGCCGACTTCCTCGACGGCGTCCTGGGCAACCTCTACCTGCTGACCGTGCTGGACGAGGGCACGGCCGACCGGCCCGTGCCGCTGCCCGCCCTCGCCGCCTCCATGATCGTCCCTGATGACATGGACGAGCCCACCGACGACGTCCTCGAAGAGGTCTCCGACGCGATGATGCGTCTGGACGACCAGTTCCGGATGCTCGCGCCGACCGGCATCGTGGAGTACCAGCCCGTCGACGAGGCCCTCATCGAGGAGGTCGACGGCGAAGGCCACATCCGGGAGTCCGTCGACGGCGTCGCGTCCGAGCGTCCCGAGGAGGAGGACGTCAGCCGCTACGGCCTGGTCACCCTCACCCCCCTCGGGCTCTTCGCCGTGCGGACGAGGATGCTGGACGCCGGCATCGACGCCCCTGCCGTCGGGGACCTCGCCGGCGAGGACGCCGACGTCCTCCTCGCCGCGCTCCCCGGCCACCCGGAGGCGGCCGCCCGCGCCGAAGCCGACCTGTGGCTGGCCCGCCGGACCCCCCTCGACGCCGCCCGGGAGCTGCTCGCCGCCGGCCGCGGCGCCGACGAGGAGGCGCCGCGCCGCCGCCTGTCCGCCCAGCAGACCCTCTCCCTGGTCGGCGCCGAGGCCGAGCCCGCGCTGCGGGAGGTCCTCGACGACCGCGAGCTCGGCGGGCTCGCCCGCGTGTGGCTCGCCGAGCACGGCGCGCGCGACATCCCGGAGCCCGACGAGGCGATGGTCTTCTGGCTGACGATCGACACGATCGCCGCCCAGCTCGCGGCCGACGGCGACTCGGACGAGCTCCGGGGCCTGGTGGTGGACCTGGTCGGCCCGCACACCGGCTTCTTCGACACGGCCTGGCGCGTGGACCACCCGGCGACGGCCGACGTCCTGGAGGCGATGGGCCGTCTGCACCCTGACAAGAAGGCGGCGAAGGAAGCCCGCAAGGCGGCCTTCAAGGCCCGCTCGCGGAGCTGACGGGCAGCCCTTCCGGCCCACAAGGCCGTGCCCCGTGGTGGCCGGGCCACCACGGGGCACCGTGCTGTACCGCGGCCGGTGCGGTGCGCGCCCCCGGTCTCCGCGCGGCGCGGAGTGTTCCTGCCCGTCAGGCCCCCCGGCCCGCGGGCTGGAGTGCCCCTGCCCGTCAGCTCCCCGGCCCGCGGGCCGGAGGGCTGCCGCCGGGGCGTGCGGCCCGTGCTTACCGGGCGCGCCCCGCCGCGTCGTGCACCGCCTTCGCGAGGCGGCCGACCTCCGGGGCCGCGCCGCCCGGGAAGGCGTAGCGCCGGCGGTTGTAGCCGAAGGCCAGGCCTCGGCTCGGGTCGGCGAACGCCTGCGAACCGGCGGCTCCGCTGTGGCCGAAGGCCCGCGCGCCGAGGAAGGGGTAGGTGTCCGACGACGCCGCGAAGCCGAGGGCGAACGTGTTCTGTCCGCGCAGCACCAGGTCGTAGCCGCTGACGTTGACCTGGGCGAACTCGGCGGCCGTGGCGGGGGTGAGCAGCGGGGCCGCGCCGTCGACGCCGCTGATGGCCGCCGCGTACAGGCGGGCGAGACCGCGGGCGGAGGCCACGCCGCCGACGGAGGCGGGGCCCGCCGCGCGCACGGCCCGGGAGTTGAGCAGCTCCTCCAGCACGGTCGGGTGCTCGGGGTGGTTGTGGTTGAACGCGACGCCGGTCAGGCTCTCCGCCCCGGCAGCCGACTCCTGCAGGGTGCGCTTCTGCTCGGGGGTGGGGTCCATGGGCTGGATGTCGAGCACCCGGTGCTCCTGGTCCTCGGGCAGGCCCATGTAGAAGTCGATGCCGTGCGGGGCGCGGATGCGGCTCTCGTAGAACTCCTGCATCGTCAGCCCGGTGACGCGGCGGACGACCTCACCGGTGAGGGCCCCGATGACCAGCGCGTGGTAACCGAAGGCGGCGCCGGGGCGCCAGTGGGGGCGCTGGGCGCCCAGCCGCTCGGCGATCAGCCGGTCGTCCGCCATCTCCTCGGGGCTGAAGCCGCCGTCGGCGCCGGGGAGACCGGCCTGGTGGGTGAGCAGGTGCCGCAGGGTGGTGTGCCCCTTGCCGTGGACGGCGAACTCGGGCCAGTAGTGGCGTACTTCCCGGTCCAGCTCCAGGGTGCCGTCCTGGACGAGCAGGGCGACGGCGAGGTGGGCCGCGCCCTTGGTGGAGGAGAAGACGCCGGTGAGCGAGTCCCCCTCGATGTCCGGGCCGCCCCACAGGTCCACGACCTGCTGCCCGTCCACGTAGGCCGCGAGCTGGGCGGAGTGCCCGGCCCGCTCCTCGGCCAGCGTGGCCTCGAAGACCTCGCGGACGGTTTCGTAGCCCTTCTCGACGGTCCCCCGTGCGGCGGTTTCGCTCGACATCCGTACTCCCCGGTTAGCTCGATGTGCAGATCGATGTGATCATCTGCTGCGTCGCGGGATGCAGCCATGCGGGTGACGTGATTATTCCGCCGGGCCCTGTGTGACCTGCGCATCTCTCCCACCGGGCAAGCGGATTGAGGCATTCCGGCGGGGGTGGGGCACCTTGACCGGGCGTGCGGCGCCTCCCTAGCGTTGCGGCCATGGCCGCTCCTCGCACCGTCCTGCTCACCGGCGCGGCCGGCGGCATCGGGACGCTGATGCGCGCGCTGCTGCCCCGCTACGGCTACACGCTGCGCCTCTTCGACGCGCGGCCCGTCGACGGCGAGCCCGGCGCCGTCACCGCGGACCTCACCGACCGCCGGGCACTGCGGGCCGCCGTGCGCGGCAGCGACGCGATCGTCCACCTCGCGGGGATCTCCCTGGAAGCGCCCTTCGAGGAGATCCTCCACGCCAACATCGAGGGCACCTATTGCCTCTACGAGGCCGCCCGGGAGGCGGGCGTGCGGCGCGTCGTCCTCGCCTCCAGCAATCACGCCGTCGGCTTCACCCCCGTCCCCGCGCCGGGCGAGCCGCCCGTCCCCGTCGACACCCCGCACCGCCCGGACACCTTCTACGGGCTCTCCAAGTGCTTCGGCGAGGACCTCGCCTCCCTCTACCGGGACCGCCACGGCATCGAGTCGGTCTGTCTGCGCATCGGCTCCTGCCGCCCCGAGCCCACCTCGGTGCGCATGCTGTCCACCTGGCTGAGCCCCGCCGACTGCGCCCGGCTGCTGCACGCCGCGCTCACCGCCGACGGAGTGGGCCACACCGTCGCCTACGGCAGCTCCGCCAATACCCGGCTGTGGTGGGACCTCGGCACGGCCCGCGCGCTCGGCTACACCCCGCTGGACGACTCCGAGACCTACGCGGCGGGCCTGCCCGCCGAAGAGCCCGCCGACGGCCGGTCCTTGATCGGCGGGGAGTTCTGCACCCCCACCCCGCCCACCCGGCGCGCCTGACCCGCTCCCTGCCCCGCCCTCTGACCTGCTCCTGACCCGCCCTCTGACCTGCGACGGGGCGAAGAGGCGCACAGCGCACCGGAGAACTCGACGTTCGGTAATGGAACCGCAAAGCCCGGTCACTCGTTACCCGGGGCATGACCGCTATGACACCCGGCTCGAACATCCCTCTCTCCGTCGCCCGTGTGACGGTGGACGTCACCGCCCCCGTGCGGCTCGACGTGTCGGGCCTGCTGCTCACCGCCGACGGCAAGGTGCGCTCCGACGACGACTTCGTCTTCTTCAACCAGCCCAGCGGGCCGGGTGTGACGCACCGCGCCGCGACCGGCGGCACGCCCGACGCGATCATCGTGGACACCGGCGCCGTCCCGGCCGGCATCGAGAAGATCGTGGTGACGGCCAGCCCGGACGCCGCCGGAGCGACGTTCGCGGGCACCGAGCCGACCGCCACGGTCCGCAACGCCGAGGACGGCTCCGTCCTCGCCACCTTCACCCCGCCGCAGCTCGGCACGGAGACGGCCCTCGTGATCGTCGAGGTCTACCGCCGGGCCGGTGCCTGGAAGGTCCGCGCGGTCGGCCAGGGCTACGCGAACGGCCTGGCGGGCATCGCCACCGACTTCGGCGTCAGCGTGGAGGAGCCGGCCGCCCCCGCCGCACCCCCGGCCCCGCCCGCCGCCGCGCCGGTCGCCCCGCCCGCCCCCGTCCAGGCCCCTCCCGTCCAGGCCCCGCCGGCGCCCGCCGCGCCCCCGGCCGCCGCCTCGGGCAAGATCAACCTCGACAAGGGCCGGGTCAGCCTCCAGAAGAACCAGACGGTCTCCCTGGTCAAGGGCGGCCGCCCGCTGACGCAGTCCGTGAAGATGGGCCTCGGCTGGGAGCCCGCCTACGGCAGCCGCGCCATCGACCTGGACGCCTCCGTCATCGCCTACGGCCCCGACCGCAACATGATCGACGCCTGCTACTTCAGCAAGCTCCAGATCCTCAACGGCGCGATCCAGCACTCCGGCGACAACCTCACCGGCGAGGGCGCGGGCGACGACGAGGCCATCACCGTCCACATGGACGGGCTGCCGCCGGAGGTGACGGGCCTGGTCTTCACCGTCAGCTCCTTCACCGGCCAGAAGTTCAACCAGGTCGCCAAGGCGTACTGCCGGCTGCTCGACGCCCGCACCAATGAAGAGCTCGTGCGCTTTGAGCTCACGGACTCGGAGGCGAAGACCGGCGTCCTGATGTGCAAGTTCATCCGCCAGTACTCGGGCGAGTGGGAGATGACGGCACTCGGCGAGTTCGTGAAGTCACGCACGGTGCGCGATCTCGTCAAGCCCGCCGCCCAGGCCCTGTGACGCCCGCGCCGGCAGCCCGGCGAGGCGGGCCAGCCGGCGGTAGGAGTCCAGCAGCCCCACCCGGTCGTACCCACTGGTGGTGACCAGCACCTCGTCGGCGCCGCTGCGCTCGATCAGCGAGCCGAGCGCGGCGGCGACCTCCTCCTCGGTGCCGTGGAGACCGCCGCCCAGCGCGGCCTCGTAGAAGCCGCGCTCCTTCGCACCCGCCGCCGCGGCCCCGGCCTCCGCCTCCCCGGCGGGGAGCAGCGGCGGGAACGCCCCCTGGGTCCGGGAACGGGCCAGCGCCCACGCCTCGGGGACGAGCAGCCGGCGGGCGGCCCCGGTGGTCTCCGCCACGGCGACGTCGCCCGCGACCACCACGTACGGCCGCTCCCACCACGCGGAGGGCCGGAAGGCCGCGCGGTAGCGGTCGACGGCGGCGAGCGTCTTCTCCCGCCCCGTCAGCCCGCCGATCACCAGCGCCGCCCCGGCCCGGGCCGCCGGCTCCGCGCCCGCCTCGTTGGCGAGGACGAACGCCGGCACCGACAGCCCCTCCGCCGGGTAGGCGTGGACCCCGGGGTGGGGGAGCGGCGCGCCGCCGAAGTACGCCGCGAGGTCCGCCAGCTGCTCCCCGAAGCCCCCCATCGCTTCCTTCTCCGTGCCCAGCGCCCGCCGGATGCCGTCGGTGAAGCCGACGGACCGCCCCACGCCCATGTCGATCCGGCCCGGGAAGAGCGACTCCAGCACCCCGAACTGCTCGGCGACCACCAGCGTCCGGTGGTTGGGCAGCATCACCCCGCCCGTGCCGACCCGGATCCGCGAGGTGGCGGCGGCCACCGCCGCCGCCAGCACGGTGGGGGCGGAGCCCGCCACCCCGGGCACGCTGTGGTGCTCCGACACCCAGAACCGGTGGTAGCCGAGCGCCTCGGCCTCCTGCGCGAACCGCACGGTGTCGCGCAGCGCCTCTCCCGGCTCCCGCCCCCGCCGGGTGCGGGAACGGTCCAGGACGGAGAAACGGGTGGTGCTCAGCGCCGAAGTCGTCACCCTTGTGACAACACCTGCGGCTAGACGTGATTCCCGCGCCGGCCGCCCTGCCGGCGCCACGGGCCGGTGATCGCGAACATGATGCCGGGCTCCTGGCTGTTGGCGAAGAGCGTGGTGCCGTCCGGGGAGAAGGTCACCCCGGTGAACTCGCTGTACTCCGGCTTGTCCGCCGAGCCGATGTTGAGCTCGCTGCGCGCGATGGGGTACGTGCGCCCGTCGTCGAGCGCCCCGAAGAGGTGCTGGACGCCCTCGCCGTCCTCGGCGACGATCAGACCGCCGTAGGGCGAGACGGTGATGTTGTCCGGCCCGTCGTAGGCGCCGTCGCGCTCGGGGCGCTTGTTGACGCCCAGGATCACCTTCAGGGTCAGGGTGCGGCGCTTGGGGTCGTAGAACCACACCTGGCCGTCGTGGGGGACCGGGCTCTCGTCCCGGGCGAAGGACGCGACGACGTACGCGCCCCCGTCGCCCCACCACATGCCCTCCAGCTTGCGGGCCCGGGTGACCTCGCCGCTCTTGAACTGCTTGCGCACCGACACCGAGCGCGCGTCGCGGTCGGGGACGTTCACCCAGTCCACGCCGTAGACGGTGCCGGTCTTCCTGGCCCGGGAGAGGTCGTCCACGAAGCGGCCGCCGGAGTCGAAGCACTTGAACGCCTGCAGTGAGCCGGCCTCGTCGGCGAGCGTGCGCAGCCTGCCGCGCCCGTGCTCGAAGCCGCTGGGCGGGGTCCAGCGGTACAGCAGCCCGTTGGGCCCGGAGGCGTCCTCCGTCAGGTAGAGGTGACCGCGCCCGGGGTCGACGACGACGGCCTCGTGCGCGTAGCGGCCCAGCGCCTTGACCGGCCGCGGGTCGCGGTTGGCGCGCCGGTCCCGCGGGTCGACCTCGAAGACGTAGCCGTGGTCCTTGGTCATGCCGTTCTTGCCGGCCTTGTCCTCGGTCTCCTCGCAGGTGAGCCAGGTGCCCCAGGGGGTGGCGCCGCCCGCGCAGTTCGTGGACGTCCCCGCGATGCCGACCCACTCCGCGACGTGGTCCCGGCCGACCTCGACGACCGTGCAGCCGCCGGCCGCGGCGGGGTCGTAGACGAGGCCGTCGACGGGCGGCACCGGGTGCGGCCACTTGGCGCGGGCGCCGCCCAGCTCGTGGTTGTTGACCAGCAGCGTCGCCCCGCGCGGGCCCTCGAAGGCGGCGGTGCCGTCGTGGTTGGACGGCGTGAGCTGCCCGGACTCCAGCTTGGTGACGCCCGTACGGGTGATGACCCGGTAGGAGAACCCGGCGGGCAGCGCGAGGAGGCCCTTGGGGTCCTTCACCAGCGGCCCGTACCCGATCCGGGGCGGCTCCCCGGCCCCGGCCGCACCGGCCGGAGCGGCGGTCCCCGTGGCCAGGGCGCCGGGCGCGGTGGCGAGCACGCCGACGCTGCCGGCCAGCACCACTCCGGCTCCGGTGAAGGCGGAACGCTTGGCGAAGTCTCTTCGGCTGAGGGTCATCTGGTCTCCAGGGTTCGCCGGCTCGTCCTGCGGCGCTCCGTGGTTCTGGCGAACACAGGAGCGGCGCCTACGGTCTCGTTTCCCTCTGACAACCGGATGAACACCACACGACATGCGGGCGGCGGTACGGGGCGCCCGGGGCCGGGCCGCCGCGGGGAGCCGTCACCGCGGCGCGACGAACCCGCACTCGTAGGCCGCGATGACCGCCTGGGTGCGGTCCCGGACGCCCAGCTTGGCCAGGACCCCGGCCACGTGCGTCTTGACCGTCGCCGCCCCCACGGTGAGCCGCTCGGCGATCTCGGCGTTGGACAGGCCCGTCGCCATCAGGGCCAGCACCTCGGCCTCCCGCTCGGACAGCCGCTCCCGCAGCGCCCGGGCCGCGTCCCGCGTCCGGTGCTCGCTCGCGTGCGCCGCGGCCAGGGAGCGGACGGCCGCGGGGAAGAGCAGGGAGTCGCTCCGGGCCACCAGCCGCACGGCCTGGACGAGTTCGTCCGCGCCCGCCCGCTTCAGGAGGAAGCCGCTGGCGCCCGCCCGCAGCGCCTCGTAGACGTAGCTGTCGTTCTCGAACGTGGTGACGACGACGATCCGCGGCGGGTCCTCCATCGTGGCCAGCACCCGCTCGGTCGCCCGGATGCCGTCGACCTCGGGCATCCGCACGTCCATCAGGACGACGTCGGGCGACAGGGCGCGGCTCAGCGACACCGCCTCCGCGCCGGTGGCCGCCTCGCCGACGACCTCCAGATCCGGCTCGGCGCCGAGGATCGCGCGCAGGGCGGTGCGCACCATGCGTTCGTCGTCGGCGAGGAGGACTCGTATGCGTCTGCCGGGTTCCGGCGCGTTGTCTGGCATGAAGATCAGCTTAGGGCGCGGCCGGCCGTCAGGGCGGGCCGCCGCCGCACGGCAGGCTGACCGACAGCCGCCATACGCCCGCGTGTTCACCCGCCTCGGCCGTGCCGCGCAGGAGACGGGCGCGCTCGGCGATGCCGGCCAGGCCGCGGCCGCCGCCCGGCCGGTGGTGGGGGACGTGCTCCGGGCCCACGGGATTCTCCAGGACGACCTCCAGGCGGTCGGCGGCCGCGTCGATCCGCAGGAGCACGGGCACCCGGCCCGCGTGCCGCAAGGCGTTGCTGAGCCCCTCCTGGACGATCCGGAACGCCTCCCGGGAGACGACCGGCGGGACGCCGTCCAGCGTGGCGGGCGCGGTGAGGGTGACGGTGCCGCCCGCCGCCCGGGTCCGTTCCAGCAGGGACGCGAGGTCGGCGAGGGTCGGCGCGGGGGCGGCCGAGGCCGCGCCGTCCTCGCGCAGCAGGCCCAGCACGGTGTCGAGTTCGCCGACCGCCGCGCGCGTGGTCTCCTCGATGGCGGCCAGGGCCTCGCGCGCGAAACCCGGGTCGGAGTCCAGGACCCGGCGCGCCGCGCTCGCCTGAAGGGTGACCGCGCTGAGCGCGTGGCCCACGGAGTCGTGCAGCTCGCGCGCCAGCCGGTTGCGCTCGGCCAGGCGCAGGGCGTGCCGCTCCGCCGCGGCGATCCGGTCGGCGGCCGTCGGGCCGAGCAGCACGGGGGCGCAGCGCGCGAGCAGGGCCCCCGCCGCCCAGGAGATGCCCGCGATCAGGAACAGCAGGGCGGCCCCGCCGACCGGCCCCAGCAGGGTCCAGGGGCCGTCGAGGGTCGCCGGCCAGCGCAGCCACGCCTCGCGCAGATGCCCGCTCAGGAAGGGCACGGCCAGCAGCATCGCGGCGCTCGGCGGCACGGCCAGCGAGGCACCGCTGACGATGCCGCCGGCCGCCAGGTGCAGGGTGTACCACGCGGCCGTACGCCCGCGCGCGGCCCAGGAGTCGCTCGGCCCGGCGGCCAGTTCGGCGCCGGGGACCGCGCACAGCGCCCGCACCGCCGTGCCCTCCAGGGGGCGTACGAGCGGGAAGAGGGCGGTGACCGCCGCCGGGAGCAGCGCCAGCCCGAAGATGGCGAACTGCCGCAGGAGGGAGCCGGTGAGGAGGCCGTCACTGGTGACGACCGCCGCCACGATGACGTTCGCCAGCAGGAAGTACGGCATCAACAGGGCGCCGCCGAGGAGCAGATGCACCCAGCGCAGCCGGGCCCGGCGCCCGAGGAGGGCGCTCGCCAGGGCCCTCACGGGGCGGGGGCGGCGGTGCGCTGCGCGGCGGGGAACTCAAGACCGGTGATCATTCGAACAGGGTAGGGGACGGGCGGGTGGGCGCCGGGGGTTCCGGCGTCCGGCCCCGCGCAGGGCGGCGGGCGCCACCGCGAGCCGCCGTCCGCGGTGCCTCATGGGCGTCAGGTGGCGTGGTCGTCCCAGGCCGTCGCAGAATGTGCGGTTCCGGTCATGGTGGTCGGGAAGGGCGGAAACAGTGTCGTTCGGTTCATAGGCCTAGGATCGTCCGGCATCGGATCCGGCGCGTCGACCCGTACGGCGGACCTGCTCCGCCGTGGGTCGGACATGCCTCTCGTCCCCGCGACAGACAACGCCCGCCGCCCCCTACGCCTCAGGGCCCGGAGCCGGCCTCTCCTTCTCCACCCCGCGCGCGTGCCCCCGCCCCCCATCCGCCTGCTGCCGGGGCCGCGTTCGGCGGGGCGCGTTCCGGCGGGCGGCCGCCGCCCGTCATGGACGGAACGGCCGCCGCCGCGCATAGTGGTTGACCATGGAGAGCCTGGCACCCGCCCAGTTCACGCCCGAGACCACCTACCTCGAGACCGCCGCCACCGGGCTGATCCCCGCCGGCGCCGTGGCGGCCCTGGCCGAAGCCGTCGCCGCCACCGCGGCCGGGACGCTGGGGATAAGGGGCACCTTCGACGTCCTGGAGGAGACCCGCGCCCTCTACGGCCGCCTGCACGGGGTACCGGCCGACCGGGTGGCCGCCGGCCACTCCGTCGCCGTCTACTGCGGCCTGATCGCCCAGTCCCTGCCGCCCGGCGCCGAAGTCATCGTCGCCGAGGGCGATTTCAGCTCCCTCGTCAACCCCTTCCACATGCGCTCCGACCTCCACGTGCGGGCCGTGCCCCTGGAGAAGATTGCCGACGCGGTCCGCCCCGGCACCGCCCTCGTCGCGGTCAGCGCCGTCCAGTCGGCCGACGGCCGCCTCGCCCCGCTCGACGCCGTCACCGCCGCCGCCCGCGCCCACGGCGCCCGCACGCTCGTCGACCTCAGCCAGTCCGCCGGGTGGCTGCCCCTCGACGCGAACGCCTTCGACTACACCGTCTGCGTCGGCTACAAGTGGCTGATGTGCCCGCGCGGCGTCGCCTTCCTCACCGTCCCCGAGGACCTGGGCGGCCTCACCCCCTTCTTCGCCGGGTGGGTCTCCGGAAAGGACCCCTGGGACAGCTGCTACGGGCGCGTGGAGCACCTCGCTCCCTCAGCCCGCCGCTTCGACGAGAACCCGGCGATCTACTCCTACCTCGCCGCCCGTGAGAGCCTCGCCCTCGTCACCGAGCTGGGCGTCGAACGGATCGGCGCCCACGACCGGGCCCTCGCCGACCGCTTCCGTGCCGGGCTCCCGGCCCTCGGCCGCACGCCCGTGCCCGCCGAGGGCTCCGCGATCGTCTCCGTCCCCGGCATCGGGGCCGCCGCCGAGCGGCTCACCGCTGCGGGCGTCAAGGTCAGCGCCCGGGCCGGGAACCTCCGCGCGGCGTTCCACCTGTACAACACCGCAGCCGATGTCGACCGGCTCCTGGAGGTGCTCGCGGGGGAGTGAGTGGGTAGGACGGGGGAGCTCCGCCCACCGGACCGACATCCGCCGGCAGCCCCCCTTTCCGCCCTTGAGGAGAGTTCATGAGCAACGCGCGCAAGGAACAGGACCACACGGCGGCACTCGACCGGATGCTCCAGCTCGCCACCGGCTACCAGGCGTCGAAGGTCCTGTTCACCGCCGTCCGCCTCGGCCTGTTCACCGAGCTGGCCGCGCGCCCGCTCCCCTGCGAGGAACTGCGCCTCCGGCTCGGGCTGCACCCCCGCGCCGCCCGCGACTTCTTCGACGCGCTCGTGGCCCTCGGCCTCCTGGACCGCGGCGAGCACGGCTACGCCAACACCCCCACCACCGCCCGCTACCTGGACCGCGGCCGGCCCGGCTACCTGGGCGGCTTCCTGGAGATGGCCGACTCCCGCCTCTACGACTTCTGGGGCACGCTCCTGGACGGCCTGCGCACCGGCGAGCCGCAGAACGAGATCAAGCACGGCGGGGAGTTCTTCGACACCCTCTACCAGGACCCGGCCCGCCGCTCGGAGTTCCTCCAGGCCATGACCGGCCTGTCGATGCGCTCGGCCCACGCCTTGACCGACACCCTCGACTGGTCGGCCCACCGCGTCGTCGCCGACATCGGCTGCGCGGAGGGCGCCCTCCTGGGGCACCTGCTGCTGCGCCACCCCCACCTGCACGGCATCGGCTTCGACCTGGAGTCCGTCCGCGACGACTTCGACCGGCGCGTCGAGCGGTTCGGACTCGCCGACCGGCTGTCCTTCACCGCCGGGGACTTCTTCACCGACCCGCTGCCCCGGGCCGACGCCCTGGTCTTCGGCCACATCCTGCACGACTGGGACCTGCCCACGAAGCGGATGCTGCTCCGCAAGGCGTACGAGGCCCTGCCGACGGGCGGCGTCGTCATCGTCTACGAGACCCTCATCGACGACGACCGCCGCGAGAACGCGCCCGCGCTGCTGATGAGCCTCAACATGCTCATCGAGACCACGGGCGGCTTCGACTACACGGGCGCGGACTGCCGCGGCTGGCTGGCCGAGGCCGGGTTCGGCGACAGCCGGGTGCGGCACCTGGCGGGGGCGGAGTCGATGGTGATCGGTACCAAGTAGGTGACCCACTCGGGGCTCCGCCCCGGCGTCCACCGGCGGGGTGGGCGCTCACACACTGACGGCCGGGTTCCCGCGCGGCGCCGGCCGTCCAGGACGTGTCGGAGGAGCGTGGTGG
>NZ_JBEYZW010000067.1:0-40724 GCF_040646215.1 Streptomyces sp. NPDC046215
CGGCGGCCGCCCCCACCCCACCACACCTCCCAGCTCCCGCCGGCGGGCGCCCCGCGCGGCGTTGTTCCTCTGCCCCCCCCACACCCACCCCCCCCCCCGTCCGGGGGCTCTGTGTCTCTAGAAGGGGTACCACCGCACCGCGGTGTCGCCTTCCCGCAGGGATGCGACCCGGCGGCCGAATTCCGTCAGTGCCGCCGGGTTGCCCGGCGCGTGCTGGGCCACCCAGGCGCAGCTCGCGGTCTCCCGCGCCCCGCGCAGTACTTCACATCCCGCCCATTCCCGTACATCCCACCCGTAGACCCGCACGAAGTCGTCATAGGCGCGGGGGTCCAGCCCGTACCGGTCCCGGCTGAGCGCGAGCACCACGAGGTCGTGCTCGCGCAGGTCTCCGGAGAAGGTCTCCAGGTCGACCACGGTCGGCCCGTCCGGGCCGACGAGGACGTTGCGCGGCAGGGCGTCGCCGTGGATCGGCCCCGGCGGCAGGTGCGGGGACAGCGCGGCGGCCGCCGCCACGAAGCCGTCCCGGCGCTCCCGGAGGAAGGCGGCGTCGGCCGGGTCGACGGCGTCCCCCGCCAGCCGCAGCCAGCGCTCCACCCCGCCGAGCAGTTCGCGCCGCGGCAGGGCGAAGCCCGGCTCCGGCAGGGCGTGCACCAGGCGCAGCACCTCGGCGAGGTCGGCCGGGCCGGCCGGGCGCACGGCCTCCGGCAGCCGGTGCCAGAGCGTCACCGGGTGGCCCTCGGCCGCCCGGGCCGTGGGCTCCGCCGCCCGCACGGCGGGGACGCCGGCCTCCGCGAGCCAGGAGGCGACGCGCAGCTCATGGGCGGCCCGGGCCAGCAGGGAGGCGTCCCGGCCGACCTTGACGACCAGCCCGCCGATGCCGAAGACGGCGTTCTCGCCCAGCGTGAGCAGGGTCGCGTCCGCCGCGGACACCTCCGGCACCGCTGCCGCGAGGAGCCCGCGCGCCCGCCCCTCCGTGAAGGCCGCGCCCACTCCGTCCACCGTGCTCATCGCTGTGCTTCCCCGCCTGCCGTCGGACCTGATGCCCTCAGTGTCCCAGGTGGGGGGCGGAGAGCGGCCCCCGGAGCGGAAGTCTTCGAGACGAAGCGTCTCGTCATGCTTCTCGTCACCGGCATCCCGCCCCGGTGTCCGCGCCGCGCCGGGCCGGAGTGGGCCGGGCCGGGGTGGAATGCCGTCGCCCGCTGTCGCCGCGCCCCAAAGGGCCTGGGAGTCCGGCGAGTTGAGAACCGACTTCTGTACCGGCCCCGGCTCATGTGTGAAACCGCGTGCGAGGGCCGGAAGTTGGCGGCCGCCTTGCGTGTGTCCTTCAAGTAAAACCTGGCAGTCATTGTCAGGAGGCTGTCCAATTTGCCGTCGTTCAGCGGGATTTGAATTTACGTAACGACGTTGCGTATGTCACACCTGGCCGCGGATCTTGAATTGAGCGCGTCAATCCTGACAGGGTTTCGCCCACCCGGAGCGAGCACTTCCGTCGCCCCGGGTGCGTTGGCGACAACGCGCATTTCCCCCCCACATTCCGCACGAGGAGGAAACCTCGTCATGGCAAGTCACAAGCGTTCCGGCAAGGGGCGGCTGGCACTGGCGATAACCGCCGCCACCGCCGTCACCGCCGGAGTCACGGTGCTGGCCCTGCCCGCCGGCGCCGCGCCCGCTCCCGCCGAAGGGACCGTCCACGGCACCCAGGCCAAGGACGCGATCGACGGCAGCTACATCGTCCTGCTGAAGGACGGTGCGAGCGGCAAGGGCGCCGTCGGCGCCAAGTCCGTCAAGGCGAAGGGCGAGAACCTGGCCGAGCAGTACGGCGGCAAGCTCAACCGCACGTACGACTCGGCCGTCAACGGCTTCTCCGCCAGCGGTCTGGACCGGACCGAGGCCAAGCGCCTCGCCGCCGACCCGTCCGTCGACAAGGTGGTCCAGAACCACCGCTTCAGCATCAACGCCACCCAGGAGGCCCCACCCTCCTGGGGGCTGGACCGCATCGACCAGGCCGAGACCAAGGGCGACGGCAAGTACACCTACCCGGACGCCGCTGGTGACGGCGTGACCGCGTACGTGATCGACACGGGTGTGCGCATCAGCCACAAGGACTTCGGCGGGCGGGCCGCCTACGGCTTCAACGCCGTCGACAACAACGACAAGGCCGAGGACGGCAACGGCCACGGCACCCACGTCGCGGGCACCATCGCGGGCAGCGCCCACGGCGTCGCCAAGAAGGCGAAGATCGTGGCCGTCCGGGTGCTCAACGCGGAGGGCTCCGGCACCACCGAACAGGTCGTCGCGGGCATCGACTGGGTCACCAAGAACCACAAGGGCCCCTCCGTCGCCAACCTGAGCCTGGGCGGGGGCGTGGATGAAGCTCTCGACGCCGCCGTGCGGAAGGCCATCGCCTCCGGCGTGACCTTCGCCGTCGCGGCGGGCAACGAGTCCACCGACGCCGGCCAGAGCTCCCCGGCCCGGGTCAAGGAGGCGATCACCGTCGCCTCCACCACCAAGGACGACCAGCAGTCCGACTTCTCCAACTTCGGAGCGACGGTCGACCTCTACGCCCCCGGCTCGGACATCACGTCCGCCTGGAACGACGACGACTCCGGCACCAAGACCATCTCCGGTACGTCCATGGCCACCCCGCACGTCGCGGGCGCCGCGGCCGCCTACCTGAGCGGTCACCAGGACGCCACCCCCGACCAGGTCGCGGCCGCGCTCGTCCAGGGCGCCACGCCGGACAAGGTCTCCAACCCCTCCGCGGGCACGCCCAACAAGCTGCTGAAGGTCGTTCAGTAGCACCTCCCGCACGCAGTCACCGGCCGGCCGTCGTTCCCCACCCCCACGGGGTGCGACGGCCGGTCCTGCCGTTCCCGTCCCCGTTAAGCTCACGGTCAGCGCCTTCGTACGGACAAGGAGTTCACCGTGACCGCCGCGATACTCGCCTTCGCCCTCTTCTCCCTCCTGGTGGCCATGGCGCCGGGCCCGGACACCCTCCTCGTCCTGCGCAACTGTCTGCGCGGCGGGCGGCGCACCGGCAGCGCCACGGCCCTCGGGGCGGCCTTCGGCTCCCTCGCGTGGGGGGTGGCCGCGGCGTTCGGGCTGGCGGCGGCGCTCCAGCGGTGGGACGCCGCGTTCACCGTGGTCCGGCTGGCCGGCGCGGCCTATCTCGTCTTCCTGGGCGGCCAGGCGCTCTGGGCACAGCGCCCGCGGCGCGGCGCCGCCGGCGCGCCCGCGCGCGAGGACCGGGCGCAGGAGCCGCTGCCCGGCGGCGGGCTGCGCACGGGAGAGGCGTTCCGCCAGGGGCTGTTGAGCTGTCTGCTCAACCCCAAGGTCGGCGTCTTCTTCGTCGCCGTCGTCCCGCAGTTCCTCCCCGAGGGCAGCTCGCCCTTCGGGACGACCCTGCTCTTCGGTGTCGTCGACGCGGTCGTCGCCGCCCTGTGGATGCTGCTGGTCGCGGTGTGCGCCGCGCGCATGACGACGTGGCTGCGCCGCCCGCGCGTCCACCGCAACCTGGAGCGCGCCACGGGCGGTGTCCTGCTCGCCCTGGGCGTCGGCACCGCCGTCGAGTCCTGACGGCGGAACCGGTCAGCGGCCGGCCGCGGCGGCCGCGAGGCGCCCCGCCGACACCGCCTCCTTGTAGCGGCGCACCAGGAGCGACATCAGCTCCGGCGCGGGCCCCAGGACGTCCGCCAGGACATCCGCGCCCGCCTCCCGCGCGCCGAGCGCGATCCGGTCCGGGAGGCGGCCGGGGGCGATGACGTACGGGGCGACCGCGACCCGGCGGACGCCCTCGGCCCGCAGGGCCCGCACGGCGTCGCCGGTGCCCGGCAGGGAAGCGGAGGCGAACGCGGGCCGCACGGCGCACCAGCCGGTGCGCCGCCACTCCCGCGCGATGTCAGCGATCACCGCGCCCGCCTCCGGGTCGGTGGAGCCCGCCGCGGCCAGGACGACCCCGGTCGAGCGCCGGTCGCCGGGGCGCACTCCGGCCTCGAACAGCCGCCGTTCCAGGGCGGCGGTCAGCAGCGGCGACGGCCCCAGCACCGGCGCCTGGCGCACCGTCAGCCGCGGTAGGGCGGCCGCCGCCTCGCGCAGGACGGACGGGATGTCGGACTTGGCGTGGAAGGCCCGGGTGAGCAGCAGCGGCAGGGCCACCACCTCCCGGGCCCCCGCCCCCGCCAGCCGCTCCAGGGCCCGCTCCACGCCCGGCTCGCAGAAGTCCAGGTAGCCGGCTTCCACCGGTGCCGCGGGCAGCAGTTCCGCCGCCCGGGCGCGCAGCGCGGAGACCGTGGCCGCGTGCCGGGGGTCGCGGCTGCCGTGGGCGACGATCAGGAGGGCGGGGACGCGCGTCGTGGTTCGCACCAGGTGTTCCTTCTACCGGCCGGCCGTCGCCAGCCCGCGGCCGCGCAGCACACGGCGTTCCAGCGGGCTGAAGACGATCAGGTCGATGGCGATGCCGACGAAGAGGATCAGGAGGATGCCGAGCAGCACCCCCGGCATGTCCGAGTCGGTGCGGGCGTTCTCCAGGTACTGGCCCAGGCCCAGGCCCAGTTCGGGGGAGGAGGCGATGAGCTCGGCGGCCATCAGGGAGCGCCAGGAGAACGCCCAGCCCTGCTTGAGGCCCGCGATGTACCCGGGCAGGGCGGCGGGCAGCAGCACGTAGCGGGCGCCGCGCCACCCGGTGGCGCCCATGGTCCGCCCGGCGCGCAGGTGCAGCGGGGGCACCTGGTCGATGCCGGAGACCAGCCCGTTGGCGATGGAGGGCACGGCGCCCAGCAGGATCACCGCGTACATCGCCGCGTCCGTGATGCCCAGCCAGATCACCGCGGCCGGTACCCAGGCGACGGACGGCAGCGACTGCAGCCCGGACAGGATCGGCCCGATGGCGGCCCGGACGAAGGGCACCCGGGCGACGAGCAGCCCGAGCGGGGTGCCCAGGGCGAGTGCGGCCAGGAACCCCAGCAGGCCGCGGGAGACGCTCGTCCAGACGATGTCGAAGAGGGTGCCGCGCCGCCACAGCTCGCCGAGGCTGTCCGCGACGGCCGACGGGTCGGGCAGCTTGTAGTCGTCGGTGACCTGGGCCAGGACCAGCAGCTTCCAGACGAGCAGCACCAGGAGGACCGCGAGCACCGGCGGCAGGACCTTGTGCACCAGGAGCTGGGCGAGCGGCTGCCGCCTGACCTGCACGGTGTCCAGGGCGTCGAGCCCGGCCTCCAGCCCCGCCAGGTCGCCCGAGTCCGCCGCCGGGCGGGACGGGGGAGTCTCAGTGCTGGCCATGGCGGCGGATCTCCTTGCGCAGTTCCTCGGTGATCTCCACGGAGAGGTCCGCGACCGCCGCGTCCTCGATCCGGCGCGGCTGCGGTATGTCCACCGTCCACTGGCGGGCCACCCGCCCGGGCCGGGAGGACAGCAGCACCACGCGTTCGGCGAGCCGCACGGCCTCGCGGACGTTGTGGGTGACGAACAGCACTGACAGCCCCGTCCCGGACCAGATGCGCGTCAGCTCGTGGTGCAGCACGTCCCGGGTGATCGCGTCGAGCGCGGCGAACGGCTCGTCCATCAGGAGCAGCCGGCTGTCCTGCGCGAGGGCGCGGGCCAGCGCGACCCGCTGCCGCATGCCGCCCGACAGCTCGTGGACCCGCTTGCCGTGCGCGCCGCCGAGCCGGACGAGCTCCAGCAGCCGCTCCGCCTCCGGGCGCCGGTCCGCCCGCGGCACCCCGCGCAGCCGCAGCGCCAGTTCGATGTTGCGGCCCGCGGTCAGCCAGGGGAAGAGGGCGTGCTCCTGGAACATCAGCGCCGGGCGCCCGCCCGGCACCTCGATGCTGCCGGCGGTCGGCCGGTCCAGTCCGGCCACCAGGTTCAGGAGGGTCGACTTGCCGCACCCCGAGGCCCCCAGCAGGCAGACGAACTCCCCGGGCCGCACGTCGAGGGTGATGTCGTCCAGGACGGGCTGGGCCGCCCCGGGGCGGCCGAAGCTCTTGTGGACGTGGTCGATCCGGACGGCCACGGACGCGTCGTCCGCGACGGGGGCCGGTCCGGCCTTGTCGGTGATCAGTGCCGGGGCCATCCGGTCACCTCCTGGTGTCTGAGCGCCTGTGGGTCGCTGGTCACTGCTTGCCGAGCCGGGCCGCGTCCACCGGGGGCCGGCCTTCGGCCCGGAGGACCTTGTTGAGCGGGGTCAGGTCGTAGATGCCGGACAGGTCGGGCTTCTCCAGCAGGCCCGCCCGGACCGCGTGGTCCGCCCCGGTCCGCAGCGTGGCGGCCAGCGGGTCGTCGGTGACCTCGATGCTCTGCCACGCCGGGTCGAGCACCGCGGCGGGCAGCGCCCGGCCGGAGAGCTTCTTCAGCGCCGCGTTCGCGGACGCCTTGGCCCGCGCCGGGTCGGCCTTGATCCAGGCGTTGGCGCGCACCGAGCCGCGCAGCACGGCCTCGACCACGTCGGGGTGTTCGTCGAGGAACTTCTGCGACACGATCACATTGGTGATCACGAACTTCCCGCCGGGCCACAGCGCGGCCTCGTCCAGCAGGACCTTGCCGCCCTCGGAGACCAGCTTGGAGGCCGTCGGCTCCGGCACCCAGGCGCCGTCGACGGAACCGGACTTGAACGCGTCGGGGATCACCTTGTTGTCGGTGCGGACGACGGAGACGTCGCCCTTTCCGCTCTGCGGGTCGACCTTCCAGCCCTTGCCCGCCGCCCAGTCGAGGAAGGCCACGTCCTGGGTGTTGCCCTTCTGCGGGGTGGCGATCCGCTTGCCCTCGACGTCGTCGAGCGAGGAGATCTTCTTCGGGTCGACGACCAGCTTCACCCCGCCGGAGGCCGATCCGGAGATGATCCGCAGGCTCTTGCCCTTGGACTTCACATAGCCGTTGATGGCGGGCGACGGGCCGATCCAGCCGATGTCGACGGAGCCGGCGTTGAGGGCCTCGATCTCGGACGGGCCCGCGTTGAAGGTCGTGGACCGCAGCTTCGTGCCCCCCAGCTCCTTCTGGAGCAGTCCCTCGTGGTCGCCGACCAGCGGCGTCGCGTGGGTGATGTTGGGGAAGTAGCCGATCCGCACGGTGTCCACCGAGAGCTTGCCGCCGGTGGTGGCCTTCGACCGGCCGGCCGGGTCCTCGTCCCGCTCCGAACCGTAACCACAGGCGCCGAGGGCGCCGATCAGCAGCGGGAGAGCGGCCAGGGCCGGCAGGGCGCGGCGGGCGGCGCGGCGGACGGCGGCGGGCACGAGGTCGGGCACGAGGAGGTCCTCTCGGCGGTCCGGGCGTACGGCGCAGGAGCGCCCGGCGGTGGAACGGGGCGGAGGGGGCGGGGAAGCGGCGGGGCGGGAGCATCAACACGTCATGGTCAGAAGTCCCAGCCCTCGTCGGCGGCCTGCGGGGTCTTTGCCGCCCCGGCTCCGGCGAAGGCCGCACCGGCCATGCCCGCCGTGAGCGTCGTCCCGTCGGCGGGGTCGACGAGCAGGAAGGAGCCGGTGCTCCGGGAGGCGGCGTACGCGTCGAGCGCGAGGGGCTCGGCGGTGCGCACGACGATGCGCCCGATGTCGTTGGCAGCGAGCTCGCCGGGGGAGGCGTGCTGGGAGAGGTCGTCCAGGGTCAGCCGGGTCGGGATGTCCTTGACGATGGCCTTCACCGTGCGGGTGGTGTGCTTGAGCAGCACCCGGTCGCCGGTCCGCAGCGGCCGGTCCGCCACGTGGCAGACGGTCGCCTCCACGTCCCGGGTGGTGGCCGGCGCACCGGCCGTCGGGGCGATGAGGTCGCCGCGCGAGACGTCCAGGTCGTCGGCCAGGCGCAGGGTCACCGACTGCGGGGCCCAGGCCGCTTCCACCGGCTCGCCGAGCGCGTCGATGGCGGCGATCGTGCTCGTCCGGCCCGAGGGCAGCACGGTGACCGGCTCGCCGACCCGCAGCACCCCGGAGGCGACCCGGCCCGCGTAGCCGCGGTAGTCCGGGTGGGCCGCGGTCTGCGGGCGGATGACGTACTGGACGGGGAAGCGCGCCGGGTCGGCCGTGGGGTCGGCCACGACCGGGACCGTCTCCAGGTGCTCCAGGACGGTCGGGCCGCCGTACCAGTCCATGTGCGCGGACGGCGTCACCACGTTGTCCCCGGCCAGCGCCGAGATCGGGATCGCGGTGACGTCCGGGACGCCGAGGGAGGCCGCGTAGGCGGTGAACTCCCCGGCGATGGCCGCGAAGACCGGCTCCGCGTACCCGGCCAGGTCCATCTTGTTGACGGCCAGGACCACGTGCGGGACCCGCAGCAGGGCGGCGACGGCCGCGTGGCGGCGCGTCTGCTCCACCACGCCGTTGCGGGCGTCGACCAGCACCACGGCCAGTTCGGCGGTGGACGCGCCGGTGACCATGTTGCGGGTGTACTGCACGTGCCCGGGGGTGTCGGCCAGGATGAACCGGCGCCGGGCGGTGGCGAAGTAGCGGTACGCGACATCGATGGTGATGCCCTGCTCGCGCTCCGCGCGCAGCCCGTCCGTCAGCAGCGCCAGGTCCGGCGCGCCCGTCCCGCGGTTGCGGGAGGCGTGCTCGACGGCCTCCAGCTGGTCGGCCAGTATCGACTTGGAGTCGTGCAGCAGCCGCCCCACCAGGGTGGACTTGCCGTCGTCGACCGAACCGGCCGTGGCGAACCGCAGCAGCGAGGTGGTGCTCGCCTCAAAGGTGCTGGTCATGGCTAGAAGTACCCCTCGCGCTTGCGGTCTTCCATCGCGGCCTCCGACAGCTTGTCGTCGGCCCGGGTGGCGCCCCGCTCGGTGAGCCGGGACGCGGCGATCTCCGCGATGACGGCCTCGACGGTCAGCGCGTCGGAATCGACCGCGCCCGTGCAGGACATGTCTCCGACCGTGCGGTACCGCACCAGCCGTCTGACCACCCGCTCGCCCTCCCGCGGCCCGCCCCACTCGCCGGGCGCCAGCCACATCCCGTCGCGGGCGAAGACCTCGCGCTCGTGGGCGTAGTAGATGCCGGGGAGTTCGATCTTCTCGCGGGCGATGTACTGCCACACGTCCAGCTCGGTCCAGTTCGACAGCGGGAAGACCCGCACGTGCTCGCCGGGGGAGTGCCGGCCGTTGTACAGCTGCCACAGCTCCGGGCGCTGGCGGCGCGGGTCCCAGCCGCCGAACTCGTCCCGCAGCGAGAACACCCGCTCCTTCGCGCGGGCCTTCTCCTCGTCGCGGCGGCCGCCGCCGAACACCGCGTCGAAGCGGTGCGCCGCGATGGCGTCCAGCAGCGGCACGGTCTGCAGCGGATTGCGGGTCCCGTCGGGCCGCTCGCGCAGCCGCCCGTCGTCGATGAAGTCCTGCACCGACGCCACGTGCAGCCGCAGACCGTGCTCGGCGGCCGTGCGGTCGCGGTAGGCGAGGACCTCGGGGAAGTTGTGCCCGGTGTCGACGTGCAGCAGCGAGAACGGCACCGGCGCGGGGGCGAACGCCTTCAGCGCGAGGTGCAGCATCACGATGGAGTCCTTGCCGCCGGAGAAGAGGATCACCGGCCGTTCGAACTCCCCCGCCACCTCACGGAAGATGTGCACCGCCTCCGACTCCAGGGCGTCGAGGTGGGACAGGGCGTAAGGATCGCGCGCGCCGCTCACGGACGTCACAGCAGCCCCCTGCCCGTCAGCAGGGCGTGCAGCGCCCCGGCCGACTCCTCGACGCTCTGCCGGTGCGCCTCGATCCGCAGGTCCGGCTCGGCCGGCGCCTCGTACGGATCGTCCACACCCGTCAGACCGGACAGCTGCCCGGCGGCCTGCCGCGCGTACAGGCCCTTCACGTCCCGCACCGAGCAGACCTCCACGGGCGTCGCCACATGCACCTCCACATAGCCGGTGCCGTGTTCCTGATGGTGCTTGCGCACCTCTTCCCGGGTGTCCGCGTAAGGGGCGATGACCGGCACCAGGACCGTCACCCCGTGGGAGGCCAGCAGCCGGGCGACGAACCCGATCCGCCGCACGTTGGTGTCGCGGTCCGCGCGGGAGAACCCCAGGCCCGCGGAGAGGAACTCCCGGATCTCGTCCCCGTCCAGCACCTCCACCCGGTGGCCCTCGCCGCGCAGCCGCCCGGCCAGCGCGCGGGCGATCGTCGTCTTGCCCGCGCTCGGCAGGCCGGTGAGCCAGATGGTGGCCCCGCTCATCCCTCGCACCCCGTCTCGTGTCATCAGTGCAGCCCGCACTCGGTCTTGGCGCTGCCCGCCCAGCGGCCGGCGCGCGCGTCCTGTCCCGCTTCGACCCTGCGGGTGCACGGCGCGCACCCGATGGAGGCATACCCGTCCATCAGCAGCGGATTGGTGAGCACGCCGTGTTCGGCCACGTACGCCTCCACGTCGTCCTGCGTCCAGCGGGCGATCGGCGCGATCTTCACCTTGCGCCGCCGCTCGTCCCAGCCGACGACGGGAGTGTGCGCGCGGCTGGGCGACTCGTCCCGGCGCAGGCCGGTCGCCCAGGCGTCGTAGGCGTCCAGGCCCCGGCTGAGCGGTTCGACCTTCCGCAGCGCGCAGCACAGGTCGGGGTCGCGGTCGTGGAGCCGCGGCCCGTGCTCGGCGTCCTGCTCGGCCACGGTGCGCCGGGGGGTGAGGGTGCGGACGCGGACGTCCAGCACGGCCTCGACCGCGTCCCGGGTGCCGATGGTCTCGGGGAAGTGGTAGCCGGTGTCGAGGAAGAGGACGTCCACCCCGGGCAGCGCGCGGGAGGCGAGGTGGGCGACCACCGCGTCCTCCATCGAGGAGGTGACGCAGAGCCGTGCGCCGAACGTCTCGGCCGCCCAGCGCAGGATGTCGAGCGCGGAGGACTGCTCCAGCTCGCGGCCCGCCCGGGCGGCGAGTATCTCAAGGTCGTTCATCGCGGGTCCCTTTCGGCCGGCGGGGTCAGCCCGCGGGACAGCAGTCCGAGGAAGGAGAGCCGGAACGCGCGGCTGCACGCCCCGCACTCCCAGGCGCCGTGGCCCTCCTCGGAGGGGCGCAGGTCCTCGTCGCCGCAGTAGGGGCAGTAGAACGGCGCGGCCCGCCCGCTCATGAGAGATCACCTTCCGGGGCCCGGGCCGCCCAGGTCGCGAAGCGCTCGCCGCTCTCGCGCTGCTCCTCGAAGCGGGTCAGGACGCGCTCGACGTAGTCGGGGAGTTCGGCGGCGGTCACCTTCAGGCCGCGGACCTTGCGGCCGAAGCCGGCCTCCAGACCCAGCGCGCCGCCCAGGTGGACCTGGAACCCCTCGACCTGACGGCCGTCGGCGTCCAGGACCAGCTGGCCCTTGAGCCCGATGTCGGCGGTCTGGATGCGGGCGCAGGCGTTCGGGCAGCCGTTGATGTTGATGGTGACCGGCTCTTCGAACGCCGGCATCCGGCGCTCCAGTTCGTCGATCAGCGAGGCGCCGCGTGCCTTGGTCTCCACGATGGCGAGCTTGCAGAACTCGATGCCGGTGCAGGCCATGGTGCCGCGCCGGAACGGGGAGGGGCGCACCTGGAAGTCCAGCGCCTCCAGCCCTGCCACCAGGGAGTCGACCTGGTCGGCCGCCACGTCCAGAATGATCATTTTCTGTTCGACGGTGGTCCGCAGCCGGTCGCTGCCGTGCGCGGCCGCCAGCTCCGCGATCTTGGTGAGGGTGGTGCCGTCCACCCGGCCGACCCGGGGGGCGAAGCCGACGTAGAAGCGGCCGTCGCGCTGCTGGTGCACCCCGACGTGGTCGCGCCAGCGCGAGGAGGGCTCCGGGGGCGGCGGCCCGTCGAGGAGCCGGCGCCCCAGGTACTCCTCCTCCAGCACCCGGCGGAACTCCTGCGGGCCCCAGTCGGCCATCAGGAACTTCAGCCGGGCCCGGGTGCGCAGCCGCCGGTAGCCGTAGTCGCGGAAGATGCCGACGACGCCGGCCCAGACGTCCGCCACCTCGTCCAGCGGCACCCAGGCGCCCAGCCGTTCGGCCAGGCGCGGATTGGTGGACAGCCCGCCGCCCACCCAGACGTCGAAGCCGGGCCCGTGCTCGGGGTGCTCCACGCCCACGAACGCGATGTCGTTGATCTCGTGGACGACGTCCTGGACGGGCGAGCCGGAGATCGCCGTCTTGAACTTCCGCGGCAGGTTGGAGAATTCCTTGCTGCCGATGTAGCGGTCGTGGATCTCGTCCACGGCCGGCGTGCCGTCGATGATCTCGTCGGCGGCTATCCCGGCGACCGGCGAACCGATGATCACGCGCGGGCAGTCGCCGCACGCCTCGGTGGTGGACAGCCCGACGGCCTCCAGCTTCTCCCAGATGGCGGGCACGTCTTCGATGCGGACCCAGTGCAGCTGGATGTTCTGCCGGTCGGTGATGTCGGCCGTGCCGCGCGCGTAGGTCTCGGAGACCTCGCCGACGGCGCGCAACTGGGCGACGGTCAGCCGGCCGCCGTCGATGCGCACCCGCAGCATGAAGTGCTTGTCGTCCAGTTCCTCCGGCGCCAGGATCGCGGTCTTGCCGCCGTCGATCCCGGGCTTGCGCTGGGTGTACAGGCCCCACCAGCGCATCCGGCCGCGCAGGTCGTTGGGGTCGATCGAGTCGAAGCCCGCCTTGGAGTAGATCGTCTCAATGCGTGTCCGCACATTGAGACCGTCGTCGTCCTTCTTGAACTGTTCGTTCCCGTTGAGCGGGGTGAAGTGGCCCGCGGCCCACTGGCCCTCGCCGCGGTGGCGGCCGGCCTTGCGGCGGGACGTGGCGGTGGCGGCGCCCCCGGCCGTGGGCCGGGAGGGGTCCGAAGTGGCAGCCATGGCGGTGTGTCCTTCTGAGCTGGCTCTGCACGGCGCGGAACATGACGGAGGAGGGCGGGGCGCCCGGACGTCCCGCGTCGGACGCGGGTACGCCGGAGGGGCCCGCCGCGGCGACGGTGCGATGCGGCGCGGTGGTGACGGGGCGGTGACGGTGCTGTGGCGGGGTCGGCCGTCCTGCGGCAGGGCCGGCGGGCGGCTGCCGTCGGTCCGCGGCGCTGGGGACCGGAGGGAACAGGAACGGCCGGGGAACGGCGGGAGCGGTGGTGCTGAGGCCGTCAGCGCGCCGGACAGATGGCGCTGGACATGCGGCCGAGGTCGACGTGAAGTCGACTCACCAAGGCAACTCCGGCGCGGGACATGACGGAAGCGTGGCACGGCGGTCTCCGGCCAGTCCACCATTGACCGAATACTGGACTACGCCGTCCCGCAATGTGGGACGGCGTACGGTGGGGAAGCAGGTGCGGGGAAGCGGCGCCGGGCCCGAACGGCGCCCGGGTCAGGCGTTTTCGGCGGTGTCGAACGCCCCGGGCCACGGGCCGGGCGGGGCCGTCGCCGGCTCCTCCTCCGTCGTCGTGTCGAAGATCCGGAAGCCGCGCCGCTCGTAGTTGGCGACCGCGTGCGGCCCGTCCTTGCTGCAGGTGTGCACCCACACCCGCTTCGTCGGCACGAGCCCCGGCCACCGCTCGGCCAGGTCCCAGGCCCGCGCCGTCCCGAACGACAGCAGGTGCCCGCCGGTGCGGCGCCCCCGGAAGGCCGGAATCAGGCCGAAGTAGCTGATCTCCACGGTGCCTTCGCCCCGGGTGTCCAGCTCGATGTACCCGGCCGGCGTCCCCCGCTCGTACGCCACCCACGTCTCCACGCCCGGCCGCTCCAGGAACTCCCGCCACCGCTCGTACGGCCAGCCCAGCCGGTCGGTCCACGTCACGTCCCCGCCGACGGCCGTGTAGAGGAAGCGGCTGAACTCCGGCGAGGGCACCTCCGCCCGCACGATCCGGACCCCGGAGGCCGGGCCGGGCTCCGGGGCGGGGGCGAGGTCGCCCGGCGCGGTCTGCTCCATGGACCAGGTGGTCACGGTGGTCGTAGCGTCTCGATCAGTGGCTGCCATGCCCGCCACCCAACCACGCGCCCGCGCCGGCCCCGCCCCCGGCCTCACCGCGGCGGCGCCACTCCGTGCGCGGCCTTACCGTGGCGGTGCCACCCCGCCCCCGGCCTCACCGCGGCGGCGCCGCCCCGCGCGCGGCCAGGACCACGGGCGCCGTCGACGCGGGCAGCAGCTCCGCCGGGTCGGAAGGCACGAGCAGCCGCACCTCCAGACCGTCCGCGAACCGGTACGGGCGGTGATCCAGCACCCCCGCCAGGGTGCGCCGCATCCGCGACAGCTCCGCCCGCACCGTCACCGTGCGCGAGGCGTCACCGAAGAGGTCCGCCGCCAGCTCCGCCGCCGTGCGCCCCGCCGGATGCCGGGCCAGCACGTACAGCAGTTCGGCATGGCGCGGGCTCAGCTCCTGCGACCACTCGCCCGCCGCGCCGCGGACCGTCACTGACCAGTCGCGGGGGCGCCGCAGGTCCAGCACCACGCGGTTGACCGCCAGCTCCGGGCGGGCCGTCTCCTCCACCCGCACCAGCCAGCCGTCCGGCAGCGGTTCCAGCACGCACAGCCCGAGCGAGGGCAGCCACACCGGACCCGCCTGCGCCGGCTTCGGCAGGGCCACCCGGCCCACCGGCACCGTCCCCGTCACCGCGGCGGTCCAGCCGTCGCGGTCGACCGCCAGGGCACGGCCGCCCAGCCGGGACAGCATCGGCGCGGCGACCGTCCGCAGCCGCTCCACCGACGCCCAGTGCCGCGCCCGCAGCTCCGCCTCCGCGACCTTGGCGACCGCCGTCACCAGCGGCAGCGTCGCCGGGTTGAACGCCGCCGCCGCACCGCTGACGTTCACCACGCCCAGCAGCCGGCCGTCGCGCGGGTCGTGCAGCGGAGCCGCCGCGCACGTCCAGGGGTGGTGCGTCCGCACGAAGTGCTCGGCGGAGTGCACCTGGACGGGCCGGCGCTCCACGAGCGCCGTCCCGATCCCGTTGGTCCCCACGGCCTCCTCCGTCCAGGACGCGCCCAGCGCGAACCCCATCCGGTCGGCTCTGCGCAGCACTTCCGCTCCGCCCTCCCGCCACAGCAGCCGGCCCTCGCCGTCGGTGACGGCCATCAGGTGCCGCTGGACGTCCACGATGGCGGCCAGGCCCTCGCGGAGCTCCGGCAGCAGCCCGCCCAGCGGCGACACGTGCCGCCGGTGCTCGATCTCCTCGGCAGGCAGCGGCGGCGGGTGCGGGCGCCCGGTGTCCGGGTCGAGGCCGTGCAGCCGCGCCCGGTGCCACGACTGTCCGATCAGCGGGCGCGGCGGCACGGGCGGCGCGCCGCCCCCGAGGCTCGCCTCCCGGACGGCCGGCAGCCGGCTCTCGTCGGTGATTGCGCGGTTCACGCTGCCATGGTGCCGCCGCCCGGCCCCCCGTGTCGGGGCATCCACCGGATTGCAACCGGATGCAACCGTTGCGGGCGGGTCCGCCGGGGGCGGAAGCTGGAGCGGAGCGGCCGGGGGTGGTGCCGAGTCGGCGCAGCATCACCCCCCGCCGGGCTTCCCCCGCCACCTCACCGGCCCCGCCCCACCGGCACCGCCCGCAGGGCCGGCCACCGTGGGCCCGTCCCTTCCGGCCACCGTGCGAACCAACCTGGCCAGGGCCTATACGGTTAGAGGGTGCAGGCAGCAAATGAACCATCGGGGCGGCGGATAGGCCGACTCCACAGGGCACGAGTCCTGTATCGAAATGTCTCGAAGCGCCGGATGACGTGGCTGCTCCTGAAGGACACCGTCAACTCCTGCATCGAGTACCGCGTCACCGGACTCGCCGCCGAGGCCGCGTTCTTCACCCTGCTGTCCCTGCCGCCACTGCTCCTCGGCCTGCTCGGACTGCTCGGCTACCTGGACGACTGGACCGGCACCAACACCATCGGCTCCATCCAGGAGAACCTCCTCAAGGCGTCCGCGACCGTCCTCAGCGACAAGGGCGTCAACGAGATCGCCAAGCCCCTCCTGCGCGACGTGACCAAGGGCCGCCCCGACGTCATCTCCGTCGGCTTCGCCATCGCCCTGTGGTCCGGCTCGCGCGCGGTGAACGTCTTCGTCGACACCATCACGATCATGTACGGCCTGGAGGGCAAGCGCGGCATCGTCCGGACCCGCCTGCTCGCCTTCCTCCTCTACATCGTCGCCCTCCTCATCGGGGCGGTGGCACTGCCGCTGATGGTCGCCGGCCCGGAGGCCGTGGTGAACGTCGTGCCGTGGAGCGCGGACGTCGTCCGCTTCCTGTACTGGCCCGTGGTCATCCTGCTGTCCGTCGTCTTCCTCACCACGCTCTACCACGTGTCCGTGCCGGTCCGCTCGCCCTGGCAGGAGGACATCCCCGGCGCGCTCGTCGCCCTGATGATGTGGCTGCTCGGCAGCTTCCTGCTGCGGATCTACCTCACCCACACCGTCGAGGGCCTCACCATCTACGGGTCGCTCGCCGCGCCCGTCGCCGTGCTGCTGTGGATCGGCGTCTCGGCCTTCGCCGTCCTCGTGGGCGCCGCCGTCAACGCGGCCCTCGACCGGGTGTGGCCGTCCGTCGCCACCGCCGCCGCCCGCGCCGAGGTCGACCGGCTGCGGGTGGCCGCGGCGGCCCAGGAGGCGGCCGAACGGGCGGCCCGCGCGCTGGAGGCGGGCCTGGACGACGACTTCGACGGCGAACCGTTCGAGGACGGCGTGATGGGCCAGGACCGCGAACCACCCTCGGAGTTCCCCGAGCGCTGGGCCCAGTTCCTGCCCCCCGAGGACGTCCGCTCCCGGCTCCAGAAGCCCGAACACCACGGCCCCAAGCACGCCAAACGGCGCGACTGACCCCGCGCCCGGACGGGAGGGACCGGCGGGCGGAAAACCGCTCGCCCCCGGGCACCGCCGGTGCCTACGATGACTGCGCGCGAGAGCCGCGCCGGAAAAAGGAAGGGAGGCACGGACCGATGGCTGTCATGGCGACGGGCGTTGCCCGCACACGGAAGTCCGCTCACTCCACCTCCCTCCTTAAGGACCCCAGTGTTCTCCGAGCAGGCACACCCGCTCTCCCGCTACGGCTGGGACGAAGGGTTCGCTGAAAGCTTCTCCGCCTACGCAGCCCAGGGCCTGGCGCCCGGGCGGATCGTCCGGGTCGACCGCGGCCGCTGCGACCTCGTCGTCCCCGACGGCGACGGCGTCCGGACCGTCCACGCCGACACCGCGCTCGTCACCACCGGCGACCCGATGCGCATCATGTGCACCGGTGACTGGGCCGCCGTCGACCTCACCCAGGGGTTCGTCCGCGCCCTGCTGCCGCGGCGCACCGCGTTCGTGCGCTCCACCTCCTCCCAGCGGTCGGAGGGCCAGATCCTGGCCGCCAACGCCGACCTGGCCGTGATCGCGGTCTCGCTCGCCGTCGAGCTCGACCTCGGCCGCATCGAGCGGTTCCTCGCCCTGGCCTGGGAGAGCGGTGCCGAGCCGCTCGTCGTCCTCACCAAGGCCGACCTGATCACCGATCCGGTGGTCCTCGGCCACCTCGTGGACGACGCCGCCTCGGTGGCGCCGGGCGTGACGGTCCTGGCCGTCAGCGCCGAGACGGGCGAGGGCACCGACGTCCTCGCGGCCGTCCTCGCCGACCGGACGTCCGTGCTCCTCGGCCAGTCCGGCGCCGGGAAATCCACCCTCGCCAACGCGATCGTGGGCACGGACGTCCAGGACGTCCGCACCACCCGCGACAGGGACGGCAAGGGCCGCCACACCACCACCACGCGCAACCTGCTGCCGCTGCCCGGCGGCGGCGTCCTCATCGACACCCCGGGGCTGCGCGGCGTGGGCCTGTGGGACGCCGACGGCGGCGTCGCGCAGGTCTTCGCCGAGGTCGAGGCCCTCGCCGGGCAGTGCCGCTTCCACGACTGCGCGCACGAGGCCGAGCCGGGCTGCGCGGTCCTGCGGGCGCTCGACGCCGGTGAGCTGACCCACCGGCGCCTGGAGAGCTACCGCAAGCTGCTCCGGGAGAACCGGCGCATCGCCGCTCGCACGGACGCCCGCCTGCGCGCGGAGATGCGCCGCGACTGGAAGCTGAAGATGGCCGAGGGCCGGCGCATGGTGGAGCGCAAGCGGGGCGGAGCGCGGTAGCGCTCCGCCGGGGGTGAGCGCTCCGCCGGGGGCGGCGCGCCAGCCGCGGGGGCTTGTGGCTGGTCGCGCAGTTCCCCGCGCCCCCGCGGGGCGGACATGGCCCTCCGGGGCAGGAGGGCCATGTCCGATTTCCGCCAGTGCCCGGGGGTCCCATGCCGCAGACTGGAACGCGTGGACATCACAACGCCCCGGGAGAAAACCCCCGGGAACCTCGGTGAAGACTCCCGCTACGAGGCGGTGAGCAGCCGGGACGCGCGCTTCGACGGAGAGTTCTTCTTCGCCGTGGCCACCACCGGCATCTACTGCCGGCCCAGCTGCCCGGCGGTCACCCCCAAGCGCGTCAACGTCCGTTTCTTCCCGTCGGCCGCCGCCGCCCAGGGCGCCGGGTTCCGGGCCTGCCGCAGGTGCCGGCCGGACGCCGTGCCCGGCTCCGCCGAGTGGAACGTCAGGGCCGACCTCGTCGGGCGCGCCGTGCGCCTGATCGGCGACGGCGTCGTCGACCGCGAAGGCGTCGCCGGCCTCGCCGCCCGGCTCGGCTACAGCTCCCGGCAGGTCCACCGTCAGCTCACCGAGGAGCTCGGCGCGGGCCCCGTCGCGCTCGCCCGCGCCCAGCGCGCCCACACCGCCCGCGTCCTCCTGCAGACCACGGCCCTGCCCGTCACGGAGATCGCCTTCGCGGCCGGCTTCGCCAGCGTCCGGCAGTTCAACGAGACCGTCCGGGACGTCTACGCCTGCACCCCCAGCACCCTGCGCGAACGGGCCCGCCCCGGGCGGCCCGGGCGCCCCGCGCCCACCGGCGTCCCCCTGCGGCTCGCCCACCGCGGCCCCTACGCCGCCCGGGTGATCTTCGACTTCCTCCAGCGCCGCGCGATCACCGGCATCGAGGAGATGCGGGGCACGCCCGGCGCCCGCCTCTACCGCCGCACCCTGCGGCTCCCCTTCGGCACCGGCGTCGCCGAGGTCGCCGAGCCCGCCTCCGCCGCCGCCCGCCGCGGCCACTGGCTCGACTGCCGGCTGCACCTCACCGACCTCCGCGACCTGTCCACCGCCGTCCAGCGGGTCCGCCGCCTCTTCGACCTGGACGCCGACCCCTACGCCGTCGCCGAACGGCTCGGCGCCGACCCGCGGCTCAAGCCGCTCGTCGACGCCCGGCCCGGCCTGCGGGCCCCGGGCGCGGCGGACGGCGAGGAACTCGCCGTGCGGGCCGTGCTGGGACAGCAGGTCACCCTCGCGTCCGCGGCCCGGCTCGCCGCCACCCTCGTCACCGCGTACGGAAAGCCGCTGCCGGCCCCCGACGGGGCGCTCACCCACGTCTTCCCCGACCCCGCGACCCTCGCCGACGCCGGCCTGGAGGAGCTCGGCATGCCCGGGGCGCGCCGCCGCGCCCTGCGCGTGATCTCCACCGCCCTCGCCGACGGAGCCGTCCGCCTCGACCCCGGCGCCGACCGCGACGCCACCGAGCGGGCGCTGCTCGCCCTCCCCGGCATCGGCCCCTGGACGGCCGGCTACATCCGGATGCGGGCGCTCGGCGACCCCGATGTCTTCCTGCCCGGCGACGCCGGTGCCCGCCACGGCCTCGCCGCCCTCGGCGCGGCACCCGACGCCGCCGACGCCTGGCGCCCCTGGCGCTCGTACGCACTGCAGCACCTCTGGAACCACACCGCTAAGGACGTCTGACCATGCTCTACACCGAGATCGACAGCCCCCTCGGCACCCTTCTGCTCACCGGCCGCCCCTCGGCGACCGCGCCCGGCGGCACCGCCCTGTCCTCGCTGTCCGTGCCCGGGCAGAAGAACGCCGCCACTATCGGGGCCGACTGGCGGCGCGAGCCGGCCGCCTTCACCGAGGCCGCCCGGCAGCTCGACGCGTACTTCGCGGGCGACGCGAAGGACTTCACCCTCGAATTCGCCGTCCAGGGCACGGAGTTCCGGCAGAAGGTGTGGGACGCCCTCGACAGCGTCCCCTACGGCGCGACCACCACCTACGGCGAGATCGCCGCCCGGATCGGGGCCTCCCGCATCGCCGTCCGCGCGGTGGGCGGCGCCATCGGCGCCAACCCGCTGCTCGTGCTCCGCCCCTGCCACCGGGTGATCGGCGCGAACGGCTCGCTCACCGGATACGCGGGCGGCCTGGAGCGCAAGCAGCTGCTCCTGGGCCTGGAGGGGTACCGGGGCTGAGGCCGGGGGGCCTCCGGCCCGGTGCCATTTCCGTGCGGCCGGGCCGCCGTGCTCGCCGCGGCGGCGTTTCTTCTGCCCGGTCTTTTGCCCGGTCTTCTGCCCGGGCACGGACAGCGAGGACCGGGCGGTGCCGCCGGGGCACACCGGCAGGCGGCTCGTTCTCGTCGTGGCCGGTGTGCGGGGCCCGCCCCCACGCGCGCGGCGGGCCGGCACGCGGGCGGCGGCTCCGGAACCTGGGAGCTGGCCCGCCCCCACGCGCGCGGCAAGCCGGCCCGCAGGTCCGTCGTCGCCGAAAAGGAGGGCGGCCCGCCCGCCGGCCGCAAGGTCAGGGTGAGGCCCGGTCAGGCGCCGACCGCGAGGTCACCCCGTGCGTCCCCAGCCCACCGCGCCCACCCACGCCCCCACTACCAGCAGGCTCGCGAACAGCTCCACCAGGACGCTCGTGCCGAGCGCCCGCATCACGTTCCGCGTCGACGCCCACGCCTCGCCGCGCCCGCCCAGACGCCGCCGCTCCATGCCGTAGAGCCCGGTGACGAACCCCAGGGGCGCCCCGAGCAGCGGGACGAGGAAGAACCCGGCGACCCCGGCCCCGCCCGCCACCAGGAACGCCCGGCGGGTGATCCCCGCGCCCCGGAGCCGGCGGGGCGGCAGCAGCCAGATCACCGCCTGGTTCAGCAGCAGCACGCCCGTCGCGCCGGCCAGGACCGCCCACGCCAGGGCGGTACGTTCCGTCATCGACCACCACAGCAGCCCGGCCCAGACGATCGGGGGCCCCGGCAGGCCCGGGGTCACCGCGCCGAGCAGACCGAGCAGCATCACCAGGCCGACCAGGACCAGCTGCCACGTCCCCATGAACCAACTCTGCCGGACCGCGGCCGCCCCCGCTTCCGGGCGGGCGCCGCCGCCCGGCCCGGCCCGTCAGCCGGGCGGGAGCCAGCCGCTCTCGGCCGCGTGACGGCCGAGCTGGAGCCGGGTCGTGACCCCGGCCAGCTCCATCAGCCGCTTGACCCGCCGCTGCACCGTCCGCAGGCCCAGTCCGAGCTGCTTGGCGACGCTCGCGTCCGTCAACCCGGCCATCAGCAGGGACAGCACCCGCAGATCCATCGCGTCCGGGCCGGCCGCGGGGCCCTCCGGCGTGCCGTCCGGCCGGCCGCGCAGCGGGACCGCGCCGCTCCAGATGTCCTCGAAGAGGGTCACCAGCGAGGTGAGGAGCCCGCCGGGGTGGACGAGGAGGGCGGTGGGCTCGGCGGGGCCGGACGGGCGCGGGGTGAGGGCCAGCAGCGCCACCGCGCGATCGGCGACGACGAGCTCGGCGGGCACCCGGTCCGCGACCCTTATCCGGGCGGCCGTCCCCCGGTCCGGCGCCCCCGCCGAGGTCCGGGCGGACCGCTCGACCACGGCCCGGTGCGGTACGGCGCTCACCCCGTCGGCCAGGGCCGGCCAGGGGCTGCCCGCGAGCAGGGCGCACACCTCACCGCTCGCCCCGAACCGCAGCCGCCGCAGCCGCTCGGTGACGGCGGCCGTGCCGGTCACCAGTTCCACCGCACTGTGCCCGGCGGTCCGTGGCGCCTCCCGGCGGCACGGCACCGGCTCCCGGACGGCGTCCGGACCTATGGCGGCGTCCAGACCTATCGCACTTAGCACGCGACACCCCTCCCCACACCCGCGTTCCGACTCGGGTCATCATCCCTGGGTGGAGTCCGCCGTGCACTCTTCCCGTATTCCCCACAGTGTGGACAATAAGGGCATGAGTCAGCAGGGGGACCACCGCTCCGGCCAAGAGGACGCCTGGTGGGGCGAGTTGTACGACAAGAATGAACCCGACACCGGCTCCGCGGTCGAGGAGGACAGCCTCGACGACCGGTTCATCTCCGCCTCGGCGGTGGTGCGCGCGGAATCGGAACGCATAAGCGAAACAGCGAAGCCGACGGCCCGGTCGGGGACGAAACCCGGGCCCCGGACGGCCCCGAGGACGGCCCCGAGAACCCCGCCGAAGACGCCGCCGAGGAAATCCCCGCAGCGGGCGGCGAACGGCACGGACGGGCCCGCCGGCACCGAGCCGCCGGAGTCCGCCGGGCGGTCCGCCCCGGCGGGCGGCCTGCCCCCGCGGCCGAAGGGATACGGCGGGCCGCACACCCGCGATCTGCCGGGGCCGCCCGCCGTCCCGCCGCCGCCGGACATCGCGGGCCCGCCGCGGCTGCCGTCGCCCACCGCGTCGGAGCGGATCATCAGCGGCATCGACACGGATCCCAGGGCGCAGGTCCCGCCCCCGCGGCTGCCCAAGCCGCCGCGCCTTCCCGGCCCGCCGGACCTGCGCGCGCCCGTCGAACAGCCGGCGAAGCCGATGAAGCCGGTGCGTCAGCCGAGGGCGGCGAGGCCGCCGAAGTCCCAGAAGCCGCCGGAGCCGAAGCCGGCTGAGCCGGCGGAGTGGCTGGACCTCCCCGATTGGGTCAACCCGCCGTCGAAGACGGGGCCCCCGGAGGGATCCGGTTCACCGGAGCGGGACACACCGGCGCCACCCGTGACACCGCGCCGCCAGGGGCCGCCGCCGCAGCGGCAGAGCGAAGAGTGGGCAGAGCCGCCGGAGGAGACCGACCTGCCGGGCCGGGAGCCACCGGGAGTGCAGCCGTCGGGCGGACGAGCCGAGTGGGCGGAGCCCTTGGAGAGTGACGGCCCGTCGGGTGAGGGGCGGCGCTCCGGGTCTGCCGGGGGTCGTCAGGCTGCGGCCGGGCCACGGTCAAGTGAGGCGTCGGGCTGGGTTGAGCCCCTGGAAGGTGAGGGGCGGCGCCCGGCGCCGGGTCGGCCGGCGCGGTCGGAGTGGGCGGAGCCTTTGGAGGGTGACGGCCCGTCGGGTGAGGATCGGCGCTCGGCGTCCGGGGCTGCCGGTGGGCGTCAGGCTGCGGCCGGGCCGCGGCCGGGTGGGGCGTCGGGCTGGGCTGAGCCCCTGGAAGGTGAGGGGCGGCGCCCGGCGCCGGGTCGGCCGGCGCGGTCGGAGTGGGCCGAGCCCTTGGACGGTGACGGTTTGCCGGAGCAGGAACGGCGCTCGGCGTCCGGGGCTGCCGGTGGGCGCCAGGCTCCGGCCGGGCCGCGGTCAAGTGAGGCGTCGGACCGGACGCAACCCCTGGAAGGCGACACCCCCTCAGCCGACGAGCGGCCACCGGCCGCAAGCGCTTCGGGCCGCCGGACCCCGCCGGGGTCACGGCAGAAATCACCGGACCCGGCGGAGCCCCCACGGCGTCAAGCCCCGCCCGTGGGCTCACCGGACGAGTCCTCGGAGCAGAGCCGGCGCGCGAGCGAGTCCTCGGCCTGGTCGGAGCCCCTGGAGCGGGACGACGACCCTCCGAGCCAGGAATCCCCCGATCCCCGGCAGCTTCCGGCCCTCGCAGACCCCGCCGAACCCGTGGCCCCGGGCTGCTCGCCGGGAGGGGACGTGTCCCCGGAGCGGGACGACCCGGACCGGCGAGGGCCGGTGCTCGGCTCGCCCCGGCGGCCGGGCCCGGCCGCCGGGCCCCCTGACGCACCGGAGCGGACCCCGGGGCGCACCCCCGAGCTCCCCCGGTCCGGCGAGCCGTCGGAGGCCCTGGAACGGGCCGAGCCGCCCGCCCCGCGCCGGCGGCGCGCCCCCGAGCCCCCGGAGCGGCAGGGGCCGCCCGAATCCCTGGAGCGGCTCGACCCGCCCGGACGGGCCCGCCGGGAACGGCCCGAGTGGGTCGAGCCCCCCGGGCTGCCGCGTCCGGACCGGCCCGAATCCCCGGAGCGTGACGATCCACGCGGGCCGGACCGGTGGCGGACGGCGGCCGAGCCGCCCGGCCGCCAGGGGCCGGCGGAAGGCGCGGAATCCCTGGAGCGGGTCGACCCGCCGAACGGCCGCATCCCGATGCCGCGCCAGACCGGGCCCCGGCGCCCCGGGGAGCCCCGCCGGCCCCTGGTGCCCCGGCAGCAGGCCCGGCCGGGCCCCGGCCCGGTCGACTACGTCGGCGAGCGGCCCCCCACCTACGACGCCGAGCCCACCTCCTGGCCCGCCACCGACCCCGGCGGGCTCGCGGACCTCGTGCCCGACACCGTCCTGGACGGGGCCCGGTACGGGGCGGTGACCCTGCGCGCCGTGTCGCTGCGCGGCGACTCGGCCCGCTACCGCGGCGAGCAGCGCCGGGACGCCCTGCTGACCGCCCGCTTCGGCGAAGGGGACAGCGCCCTGCTGTTCGTCGCGATGGCGTCCCCCGCCCGCGCGGCCGGCGCGGCGCACCGCGCGGCCCGGGACATCTGCGCCTGGCTCGGCGGCGCCGTCGGGCGCAGCCACGCCCGGCTGGCCGACGACATCCGCGGCGGCCGGCGCGGGGAGCTGGGGTCCGGGCTGCACCGGCTCACCGACCGGTCCTACGGCCGGCTGCGCGCCCGCGCCGCCGAACTGGGCCTGCGGCCCGAGGAGTACACCGCGGCCGTCCGCTGTCTGCTGCTGACCGCAGACGGCACCTGCCGCACCCGGGTGTTCTTCGGCGTCGGCGGAGGCGGCCTCTTCCGGCTCCGCGAGGGCCTCTGGCAGGACCTGGACCCGGACCCGGAGCCCGGCCGCGCCGACCCCCCGGGGGAGATCACCGGCGGCCGCGGCGCCGGGGACCGGACGACCCTGGACCTCGGCATCCCCACGCCCGGCCTCACCCCGGTCGTCGGCCCCGCCGAGGTGCCGGGGGAGCCCTTCCGCTTCCGGGCCTCCGTCGCCCGCCCGGGTGACACCCTGCTGCTGTGCAGCACGGGCCTGGCCGAGCCGCTGCGCGGCGAACGGGAGCTCGGCGACCGGCTGGCCGAACGGTGGTCGGCGGGCGAGCCCCCGGGGCTGGCCGCGTTCCTCGCGGACACCCAGCTCCGGGTGAAGGGCTACGCCGACGACCGGACCGCCTGCGCCCTCTGGGAGGCATAGCCACGTGTTCCGTGGGTTCATGGGGGCAGGAGCCGACCCAGGAACCCGACCGGAGGAAGGCACGATGGCGAAGCAGACGGTGGCGGAACAGTTCGTGGACGTCCTGGTGCGAGCCGGGGTGCGGCGGCTCTACGGGGTGGTCGGGGACAGCCTGAACCCCGTGGTGGACGCGGTCCGCCGCACGTCCGGCATCGACTGGGTCCAGGTCCGCCACGAGGAGGCCGCCGCGTTCGCCGCGGGCGCCGAGGCCCAGCTGACGGGCCGGCTCGCGGCGTGCGCCGGCTCCTGCGGCCCCGGCAACCTCCACCTCATCAACGGGCTCTACGACGCCCACCGCTCCATGGCCCCGGTGCTCGCTCTCGCCTCCCACATCCCCAGCAGCGAGATCGGCACCGGGTTCTTCCAGGAGACCCACCCCGACCAGCTGTTCCGCGAGTGCAGCCATTACAGCGAGCTGATCTCCAGCCCCCAGCAGATGCCCCGGGTGCTCCAGACGGCCGTCCAGAACGCGATCGGACTGGGCGGCGTCAGCGTGATCTCCCTGCCGGGGGACATCGCGGGCGCACCGGCCCCCGAACGCAGCATCGAGCACGCCCTGGTCACGGAGCGCCCCTCCGTGCGGCCGGGTGACGCCGAGATCGACGCGCTGGCCCGGATGGTCGACGAGGCCAGGAGGGTCACCCTCTTCTGCGGCAGCGGCACCGCGGGCGCCCACGACGAGGTGATGCGGTTCGCGGAGCGGGTGAAGGCGCCCGTCGGGCACACCCTGCGCGGCAAGGAGTGGATCCAGTACGACAACCCGTACGACGTGGGCATGAGCGGGCTGCTCGGCTACGGCGCCGCGTACGAGGCCACCCACGAGTGCGACCTGCTGATCCTGCTGGGCACCGATTTCCCGTACAACGCCTTCCTCCCCGACGACGTGAAGATCGTGCAGGTGGACGTGCGGCCCGAGCGGCTGGGGCGCCGCTCCAAGCTGGACCTCGCGGTGTGGGGCGACGTGCGGGAGACGCTGCGCTGCCTGACCCCGAAGGTCCGGGTCAAGGAGAGCCGCAAGTTCCTCGACAAGATGCTGAAGAAACACGCCGACGCCCTCGAAGGCGTCGTCAAGGCGTACACCCGCAAGGTGGAGAAGCACAAGCCGATCCACCCCGAGTACGTGGCGTCCGTCCTCGACGAGGAGGCCGCGGCCGATGCGGTCTTCACCGTCGACACCGGCATGAACAATGTCTGGGCGGCCCGCTACCTGACCCCCAACGGGCGCCGCCGGGTCATCGGTTCGTTCACCCACGGCTCGATGGCCAACGCCCTGCCCCAGGCGATCGGCGCCCAGTTCCTCGACCGCCGCCGCCAGGTCGTCTCGATGTCGGGGGACGGCGGCTTCTCCATGCTGATGGGCGACTTCCTCACCCTCGTCCAGTACGACCTGCCGGTGAAGGTCGTCCTCTTCAACAACTCCTCCCTCGGCATGGTCGAGCTGGAGATGATGGTCGGCGGGCTGCCGTCGCACGGCACGGGCTACCACAACCCCGACTTCGCGGCCGTGGCCCGGGCCGCGGGCGCCCACGGCATCCGGGTGGAGAAGCCCAAGGACGTGCGCGGCGCGCTGCGCGAGGCGTTCCGGCACAAGGGGCCGGCGCTCGTGGACATCGTCACCGACCCGAACGCCCTGTCCATCCCGCCGAAGATCAGCGCGGAGATGGTCGGCGGTTTCGCGCTCTCCGCGGGCAAGGTGGTCCTGGACGGCGGGGTGGGCCGGATGCTTCAGATGGCGCGGTCCAACCTCCGCAACGTGCCCCGGCCCTGACCGGGGAATGGCCCGGATGAAACGTTAATCCGCACGGAGCCAACGGCATATTCGCGCTCGGCACAAGACGCGCCAGCATTCCAGTCATATCACCATGTTGATGGGTCAACAGGCGTCATTACCGGCGGGCCGGGGCATGCATTGCCGTGAGCGTGCGTGAACGTGTTCGATGCCGGGGCGCCGGGGAGGGGTCGGGGTCGGGGAAGGATGAAGCGGCAGATTGCGAACCGGGTGGGTGCGGACGGCCGTGCGGGCCGGGAAGAGTCCGCGGGCCGCGGGCCGGAGCGGGCGGACGGTGCGGCGCACCCGCGCTTCGAGAGACGGCTGGGGCGCCGGGAGCTCACGGCGGTCCGGGAGGTGCGGGCCGAGCTCCGCCGGCTGCTGGCGCACTGGGGGGCGCCGGGGCGCGCGGATGTGGCCGAGCTGCTGGCGAGCGAGCTGGTCACCAATGCCCTGGTGCACACCGACGGGGGAGCGGTGGTGCGGGCCCATATCACCGCGGGCGGCACCGCGGAGGACGCCGGAGGGCGCCTGCGCGTCGAAGTGCGGGACTTCCTGCCGCGGCCGGACACCGAGAGGGACGCGTGGAACGCGGCCGGTGACCACCGGCGGAATGCCCTTGGCTGCGATCTTAAAAATGACCGTACGGCAGACTATGAAAAGTCTCCGGGGGCCCGTTCCGGGAGCGACTTCGGAATTGATCAGGAGAAAAGCCGGGAAATTGCGCAGGGCCGGGAATTGAACGGCGCCGGGGCGGCCGCCACTTCGGGGCGCGGGCTGCTGCTCGTCCATTCCCTGGCGGACGGCTGGGGGGTACGGGCCCACGCCGTCGGAAAGGCGGTCTGGTTCGAGCTGGACGCCCGGGAGCCCTGAACCGCCGCTCGGCGACTCAGGGCCGACAGGGCGTCAGCCGAACTGGCGCTCGATCTGGGCGAGTTTGGCCTCCAGTGAGTCGAGCCGGGGAATGGCCTGGGTGTCGTCCTCGGCGGTGAGGTCGATCGGCTCGCGGCCGCTCACCGCCTGGAGCGGACGGGCACGTACGGGGAGCTGTCCCTGTTCGGCCGCTATGGAAGGGTCCGAGCCGAGCTGCGCGGGCTGGGGTGCGGCGGTGACCGCCGGGGCGCCCACGTCCACCTGCCGGCCGCCCCTGGCGCGGCCCCAGACCCGGTGCTGCCGGTTGTACGCCTTGATGCGGGCCCGCTCCAGCTTGCCGGCCTCGCGCCGCCGCACCCGGTCCCGCTCCAGCTGCCGCTTGTCCTCGCGGACCTCCTCGACGGCCTCGTCCAGCGTCCGCACGCCCTCCAGGAGCATCAGCGACCAGGCGCCGAAGGTCTCGCGGGGTGCCCGCAGCCAGCGGACTATGCGGATCTGGGGCAGTGGGCGGGGCACCAGCCCCTGCTCGCGCAGCGCCGCCCGGCGGGTCTGTTTGAGCGCCCGGTCGAAGAGCACCGCGGCCGACAAGGACATGCCGGCGAAGAACTGCGGGGCACCCGCGTGGTCCATCCCGCGGGGCGCGTGCACCCAGTTGAACCACGCCGCCGCGCCGGCGAACGTCCACACCAGCAGCCGGGAGCCGAGCGCCGCGTCGCCGTGGCTGGCCTCGCGCACGGCGAGGACCGAGCAGAACATGGCCGCCCCGTCGAGCCCGAAGGGCACCAGATACTCCCAGCCGCCCGTCAGGCCCAGGTTCTGCCGTCCGAACCCGACCAGCCCGTGGAAGGAGAGGGCGGCGGCCACCGCGGCGCAGCAGAAGAGCAGCAGGTACGAGGCGATGCCGTAGATGGTCTCCTTGCGGCGCCTGCGTTCCTCCGTGCGCTCCCAGGGATCCGAGGACGCCCCCGCGTCGTCCGCGCTGCCGTGCCGGCTGCGTGCGAGCACCGTCACCGCCACCACGGCCCCGGCGAGCGCCACGACACTGGGGAGCATCCAATTCAGCGGTATATCGGTCACTCTCATCTTGCGTCCCTTGCATAGCTGTACGGCCTTTCGCGCGCCATCCTGACGGAATCGGACCGTTCGCCAAAGGGTTTCGCAACAACTGCCTGCCAATGGACGGCAAGGGCATACAGATAGGTGTGGGGAAATTCGAACGCCGGTCAGGCGAAAGAGAATTACGTTCCCCTGGAATCGCTCGATCGGGTGGTGTGCCCGGGATCAGCTTGCGGACATGCGCTTGATGCGGTCCGCGTCGCAGGTGCGCGGGCAGGTGAGGCAGGTGTCATCGGGGCGCAAGGTGTAGAAGAAGCAGCAACTCGCCCGGTCGCGGGTCTGCAGGGTCTCCCCCCGCGGCCCGGTCAGCTCACGAAAGGCCGTGCCGCCGACGAACGGGGGTGTGGCCCCCGGCAGCAGCAGCTCCAGCTCACGCGCCGCGCGCGGCTGCTCGCCGAACAACTCCCCCAGATACCAGAGCCCTTCGGTGACGTCGTCGGTCACCATGCCCCACAGGGCCCGCGAACCGCGCCGCATCCGCGGCCGGAAGGCGGCCAGCACCGGTTCGAGGTGCCCGGCCACCGCCGCCCGCACCTCGGCCCGCAGCGCCTCCTCGTCCGCCACGACGCGGGCGCCGGGCGCGGACGCCGCCGGGTCGTCCGGCAGGCAGGCGAACTCCGTGACCCCGGCCGTCAGCCGGCCCTCGTCACGGTGGAAGGAGACGGCCCCGGCCGGCAGCCGCGGCACCCGGCGGAGCAGGAACCAGGGAACGGTGACGAGCAGGGCGACCGGCCACGCGTACCGGTGCAGCCCGAAGCTCGCGACGACGTCCGGGCGCGCCCGCTCCCCGTACTCGCGCAGGATCTGCGCCTCGTCCCAGGCCAGGAACGCGTCGAGGGCGCCGCCGCCCGCTGCCAGCTCCGCTCCCGTCACCCAGCCGTCGCCGTGGCGCGGTGGCTCCACCGTGACCGTCAGGGACGGGAAGACCTCCGTCAGCCGGGCATAGGCGCCGGCGACCGGGGCGGGAGCCGGGGCCGCGGCGGTGGCCGGGGCGTCCGGGGAAACCAGCGGGATCAGCTGGAGGGGCATCCGTGGACCACCGTAATCGCGATCGTTTAGAGGTAAGGCTTACCTTACCCGAGCGGAACGGGGTTTGAACTGTCAGAGGGGCGGCCTATCGTTCACAGGGACACAGGAGGACCCCAATGGAGCAGGGCAGACCCCATACGGCGGTACCGGGGCCCGGCACCGGCGTGCCCGGGCGGGCCGCGCCCGAAGCGCACGCCGAGCACGTCCGCGGTGAGCACGTCCACGGCGAGAGCCCCTACGGCGCCCCCGCGCCCGTGCCCGCCCAAGCGCGCCGGATGCCGCAGCGCTACTCCGTCCGGGGCCAGATCCTCGACGCCCTGCGCAAGGCCCTGGTGAGCGGCGAGCTCGTACCGGGCGAGGTCTACTCCGGGCCCGCGCTCGGCGAGCGGTTCGGTGTCTCCGCCACCCCCGTCCGGGAGGCGATGCAGCAGCTCGCGCTGGAAGGCGCCGTCGAGGTCGTCCCCAACCGCGGCTTCCGCGTCACCCGCCGCAGCGCGCGCGACCTCGCCGAACTGGCCGAGGTGCGCGCCCTGATCGAGGTCCCCGCCGTGCTGGGCCTGGCCCGCACGGTCCCCACGGCGCGCTGGTCCGAGCTGCGGCCCGCCGCCGAGGCCGCGGCCACCGCCGCGGCCACCGGTGACCGCGCCCGCTACGCCGAGGCCGACCGGGCCTTCCACCGCGCCCTGCTCGGCCTCACCGGCAACCGCCAGCTGGTGACGGTCGCCGACGAGCTCCACCGCCGCGCCCAGTGGCCGATCGCCCAGGCGCCCGCGGTCCGCACCGCCGACCTCATCGCCGACGCGGCCGAGCACCTGGCCCTGCTGGAAGCGCTGACGGCCCGCGACCTGCGGGCCGTCGAATCCCTGGTGCGCGGGCACTTCACGGGCGCGTAGCGCCGGCGGCCTGCGACCTGTTCTGTCCGGTCCCGCTCTCAGTCGGGCGTGGCCGCCGGAGGCAGGCGGTCCGCCAGCCAGGCCGGCACGCCGCCCAGCAGCCGGACCAGCCGCGCGGCCTCCGCGCGGAGGCGGGCCGCCTCGCCCGCGTCGGGCAGCACCGAGGCCAGCGAGGCCAGGGCCGGGGCGATGCCGATCAGGTAGCCCAGCTCCTCCCTTATCCGCAGCGACTCCGCGAAGCCGTGCCGGGCCTCGGCGAGCTTGCCGTCGTGCTCGGCCATCGCCGCCACGTGGCGCCAGGTGAAGGAGAGCAGTAACCGCTGCCCGTGCGCCGTCGCCCCCGCGTGGGCCCGCTGGAAGGCGGCGGTCGCGTCGGAGGGGTTGTCGGACAGGTGCTGGGCGATCAGGCCCCGCCGGAAGTTCAGCAGCGGCCGGGTCGGTGACCCCGCGGCGAGCAGGGCCGCGGCCCGGCCCAGCGCGGAGCGGGCCTCGTCGGCCCGGTCGCGCACCCCCAGCAGGGTGGAGGCGTAGGCGAGATGCCCGCGCTCGCACGCCGCGGCGCCCCGCTCCTCGTCGTCCGTGGCGAGAGCCTCCGCCGAGCGCAGCGCGTCCTCGGCGGCCCCCCAGCCCTCCGCCGTGAACATGCACTGTTCGATCAGTACGGCCGTGCGCCGCAGCGCGGTGCCCACCTCCGTGGCGGCGCGCGGCGCGAGGAGCGCGGCGGCGTCGTCCCAGCAGGCGCGCGACCGCAGTCGCCATACGGCTCGTTCGAGTGGATCGTCCCCGTGCGGGTCCGGTCCCTGAGGCTCCTCCGACAACCCAGAATTACGCATGGCGGTATCCGCCACAGTGCCCTCCCCAAGCGCGCCGGTGTGCTCCGCATCTCAGCACGAAGGGGTGGGCGCGGCCAAGGGGTGGGTGTGAACCAGTTCACAAAGTTCTGGCCAGCCCGCTACGTTGCCGCTGCGCGGGGCGTTTCCGGGTTTCTCGCCGTTGCCCCTGCGGGGGGCGTGTCCGCTGCGCGGGGCGTTCAATGTGCGGGGGTGGGTGGGAGAAAAGACCTGTGGTGACCCCGTGCCTGGCAGCGAACCGTTACCCCCACGGGTTTCTTACCCCCCAATCACGGGAGGTGGCGGGTCGGAGCGGGTGGGGTGTTCGGGGCGTAAAGCGAAGCAGCCCCGAAACCCCCACCCGCGCAGGCCCGACACCGCACCTGAACAGCCCCGCGCAGCGGATACGCCCCCCGCAGGGGAAACGGCGCCGCACCCGGCAACGGCGAGAAACCACCGGAACCGACAAGCCCAGCGCTAGCTGATGCGCAACGCCAAGAAAAAGTCCAGCTTGTCCTCAAGGCGCGACAAGTCCCGCCCCGTCAGCTGCTCGATTCTGCCCACCCGGTAGCGCAACGTGTTCACATGCAGATGCAGCCGCGTCGCGCACCGCGTCCAGGAGCCGTCGCAGTCGAGGAACGCCTCCAGGGTCGGGATGAGCTCGGCGCGGTGCCGGCGGTCGTAGTCGCGCAGGGGGTCCAGGAGGCGGGCCGTGAACGCGCGGCGGACGTCGTCGGGGACGAAGGGGAGCAGCAGGACGTGCGAGGCGAGTTCCTGGTGGCCCGCGGCGCAGACCCGGCCCGGACGGGCCGCCGCCACCCGGCGGGCGTGCCGCGCCTCCTCCAGCGCGCCGCGCAGCCCTTCCGCCGAGTGGACGGGGGCGCTGACGCCGAGCGTGAGGCGGCCGTCGTCGGCGAGGCCCCGGGAGAGGGGTTCGCGGACGGCCTTCAGGAGCGCGTCCGCGTGCAGTCCGGGCGCCGCCGGGACGTCCGCGGGGTCGGCGGCCAGGTCCTCGAAGCTCTCCGGCCGGGCCGGCACGGCGGGCAGCGGGACCAGGGCGACGGCCTCGTCCCCGACGTGGGCGACGGCGATGCGGTCGGACGGCTCGGGTCCGGTCGCCTCGGGGGCGACGAGGATCTCCTCCAGGAGCGCCTGGGCGACCGGGCCGCCGGGGACGTCCCCGCCCTCCCACTCGACGCGGGCCACGACTACCTGCCAGTGCGGGGCGCTGCCGAGCCCCGGCAGCAGCACGGGGGCCGCCACCCGCAGCCGGGCCGCGATCTCGGCGGGGGCCGCGCCGGTCTGGACGAGTTCGAGGACTTCCTGGGCGAGCCGGCGCCGCACCGTGCGGGCGGCCTCGCGGCGCTCGCGTTCCACGGCGATCAGCTGGGTGACGCCGTCCAGCAGGTCGAGCCGTTCCGCGGGCCAGTCGCCGGCGTCGGCCTCGACGGCCAGGAGCCAGTCCGACAGGACCGTCTCGCGCACGTCACCGGCGGCCGCGCCCGCGCCCGCGGCCGCGCCGACCGGGAACAGCGAGTAGGTGCTCCCGGCCACGGTGACCCGGTGCGGGCCGCGGCGGCCCGTCCGCGCGGCGGCCAGGTGTTCGCCCGCGAGGGTGGCGCAGACGGCGCCGGGCAGCGCCGGCCCGGCCCCGGCCAGCGAGGAGCCGGCGATGGGGCGGCCGGTGGGGGAGAGCACCCAGGCTCGCAGGTCCAGGTCGGAGCCGAGCAGGTCCAGGACGACCTCGGGGCCGCCGCCCGCGGGGCCGGACGTCATCAGCCGCCGGTGCCGGTCGACGACCGCGGCCAGGTCCCCGGCCCGTTCGCTGGAGACCTGCCGCACCACGTGTTCCGTGATGGACGCGAAGGAGACGTCCTCCACGACCGAGAACAGCGGCAGCCGGTGCCGGGCACACGCCTGCACCAGGTCGTCGGGGGTCGAGCCCATCTCCGCCTCGCCCGCCGCGAGCCCGGCGACGCCGGCGCCCGCCAGGATCCGCACGAACCGCTCGGAGTCCTCCGGCTCGCGCCGCCACGCCAGGCCGGTGAGCACCAGCTCCCCGCCGGAGAGGTACCGGCTCGGGTCGCGGAGGTCGGTGGTCATCACCCCGCGCACGGTGCGGTCCAGCTCCTCCTCGCCGCCGAGCAGCCGGAGGCCCAGCGCATCGGTCTCCAGGAGTGCGCGCAGCCGCATCGTCGTCGCCGCCGATCTGTCTTGTTGTTATCAGTGGAATGCGGTGAGGTTTCGGAACCTCGCCTTTCGTTCGAATCTACAAGACTGCGGGGACGACCAGCCAACCGCTTCATGGTTTCGGTGACTGCACCGGGGCACCCGGTCGTCGCTGTACTGGGCCCACGCCGCGTGAACAGCACATGAACCGCTCCGCCGGACGGCCCCGCGCTCGCCCCTTCGGGCCCCGCGCGGGACCCGATCGAGAAGAGAACCCCCATGGAGTTCCTGCGCCCCGGCAGCTGGGAGGAGGCTCTGGCCGCGAAGGCCGAGCACCCCACCGCCGTGCCCATCGCGGGTGGCACGGATGTGATGGTCGAGATCAACTTCGACCACCGCCGTCCGGAGTACCTGCTCGACCTGAATCGCATCGGCGATTTGTACGAATGGGAGGCCGGTGACGAGGAGGTGCGCCTGGGAGCGGCCGTCCCGTACACGCGGATCATGGAGCAGCTGCGGGGGCCGCTTCCCGGCCTCGCGCTCGCCTCGCACACCGTCGGCTCGCCGCAGATCCGCAACCGCGGCAGCGTGGGCGGCAACCTCGGCGCCGCGTCCCCGGCCGGGGACGCCCACCCGGCGCTCCTGGCGGCGGGCGCCCGGGTGGAGGCGGAGTCGGTGCGCGGCACCCGGCTGATCCCGGTGGAGGAGTTCTTCACCGGCGTGAAGCGCAACGCCCTGGAGCCCGACGAGCTGATCAGGGCCGTGCGCATCGACACCGCCGACGGCCCCCAGCAGTTCTCCAAGGTCGGCACCCGCAACGCCATGGTGATCGCCGTCTGCGCCTTCGGCCTGGCCCTGCACCCGCGCACCCGCACGGTGCGCACCGGCATCGGCTCGGCCGCGCCCACGCCCCTGCGGGCCCGGGTGGCCGAGGACTTCCTGAACGCCGCCCTGGCGGAGGCCGGCCTCTGGGACTCCGGCCGGCCCGTGCCCCCGTCGGTGGCCCGGGAGTTCGCCGAGCTCGCCGCCGGCTCCTGCAATCCGATCGACGACGTGCGGGGCACCGCCCGGTACCGGCGGCACGCGGTGGGCGTCATGGCCCGCCGCACGCTCGGCTGGGCCTGGGACGCCTACCGCGACAGTGGGAGGAACACCCGATGCGCGTGAACTTCACGGTCAACGGCCGCCCGCAGCAGGCCGACGACGTCTGGGAGGGCGAGAGCCTGCTGTACGTCCTGCGCGAGCGGCTGGGCCTGCCGGGCTCGAAGAACGCCTGCGAGCAGGGCGAGTGCGGGTCCTGCACGGTACGCCTCGACGGGGAGCCGGTGTGCGCGTGCCTGGTGGCCGCCGGCCAGGCGGAGGGCCGGGAGGTCGTCACCGTCGAGGGCCTGGCCGCCCTCGCCGCCCGGCGCGCGGACCGGGAGCCGGGCGACGGCGAACTCTCGCCCGTGCAGCAGGCGTTCATCGACGCCGGCGCCGTGCAGTGCGGATTCTGCACCCCGGGCCTGCTGGTCGCCGCCGATGAACTCCTGGAGCACAACGCCGAACCCTCCGACGCGGACATCCGCGAGGCCCTGTCCGGCAACCTGTGCCGCTGTACGGGCTACGAGAAGATCCTCGACGCGGTCCGCCTGGCGGCCGCCCGCACGGAGACGGAAGGGGCGGTCTGACCATGGGCACCGCACGCATCCCCACCGGCCTCACCCAGTCCAGCCGCACCCGGGGCGGCATCGGCGAGTCCACCCTGCGCCCCGACGGCACCCTGAAGGTGACCGGCGAGTTCGCCTACGGCTCGGACCTGTGGCACGAGGACATGCTCTGGGGCTTCACCCTCCGCAGCCCGTACGCCCACGCCAGGATCCTGTCGATCGACGTCTCCGAGGCGCTCGCCACGGCCGGCGTGTACGCCGTGCTGACCCATGACGACCTTCCTGCCGCGACCCGCTACGGGCTGGAGATCCAGGACACCCCCGTCCTCGCCGACGGCGTCGCGCGCTACCACGGGGAACCGGTCGCGCTCGTCGCCGCCGACCACCCCGAGACCGCGCGGCGCGCCGCCGCGAAGATCAAGGTGGGCTACGAGGAACTGCCCGTCGTCACCGGCGAGTCCTCGGCCCTCGGGCCGGACGCGCCCGTGCTGCACCCCGGCCGCGACGATCACCACGCGCCCCACGTGCCGCACCCCAACATCGTCCACCGGCAGCCCGTCCGGCGCGGGGACGTCGCCGCCGCCCGGGCCCGCGCCGACGTCGTCGTCACCGGCAGCTACGAAGTGGGCATGCAGGACCAGGCGTTCCTCGGCCCCGAGTCGGGGCTCGCGGTGCCCGCCGAGGACGGCGGCGTCGACCTGTACGTCGCCACCCAGTGGCTGCACGCGGACCTGCGGCAGATCGCCCCCGTCCTCGGCCTGCCCGAGGAGAAGGTCCGGATGACGCTCTCCGGCGTCGGCGGGGCCTTCGGCGGCCGCGAGGACCTGTCCATGCAGGCCCACGCGTGCCTGCTCGCCCTGCGCACCGGCCGGCCGGTGAAGATCGTCTACAACCGTTTCGAGTCGTTCTTCGGCCATGTGCACCGCCACCCCGCCACCCTCCACTACGAGCACGGGGCGACCCGGGACGGCCGGCTCACCCACCTCGCGTGCCGGATCGTGCTCGACGGCGGCGCGTACGCCTCCTCCTCGCCGGCCGTCGTCGGCAACGCCGCCTCCCTCGCCGCGGGCCCCTACGTCGTCGACGCCGTGGACATCGAGGCCCTCGCCCTCTACACCAACAACCCGCCGTGCGGAGCGATGCGCGGCTTCGGCGCCGTCCAGGCGTGCTTCGCCTACGAGGCGCAGATGGACAAGCTGGCCGCCGCCCTGGGCCTGGACCCGGTGGAGTTCCGCCAGCGGAACGCCATGGCACAGGGCGCGGTCATGCCCACCGGGCAGGTCGTGGACGCGCCCGCGCCCGTCGCCGAACTCCTGCGCCGCGTCAAGGCGCTGCCCCCGCCGCCGGAGCGGCAGTGGGAGAGCGCGGGCGGCGCGCCCGACGTCCGCTCGCTGCCGGGCGGGCTGTCGAACACCACGCACGGCGAAGGCGTCGTCCGCGGCGTCGGCTACGCGGTCGGGATAAAGAACGTCGGCTTCTCCGAGGGGTTCGACGACTACTCCACGGCACGGGTGCGGCTGGAGGCCGCCGGCGGGCAGCCGGTGGCCACGGTACACACCGCGATGGCGGAGGTCGGCCAGGGCGGGATCACCGTCCATGCCCAGATCGCCCGGACCGAGCTCGGCGTCACCCAGGTCACCATCGCCCCCGCCGACACCCGTGTCGGCTCCGCGGGCTCCACCTCCGCGTCCCGCCAGACGTACGTCACCGGCGGCGCGGTCCGGCACGCCTGCCGGGCCGTCCGGGAGCAGGTCCTGGAGCGGGGCAGGGCGCGGTTCGGTACGTACCACCCGGCGTGGGCCACCGCCGAACTCCTCCTGGAGGACGGCAAGGTCGTCACCGACGCGGGCGAGGTCCTGGCCGACCTCGCCGAGATCCTCGACGACGGTGCCGTGGACGTCGAGCTGGAGTGGCGGCACCGGCCCACCGAGCCGTTCGACCTGGCGACCGGGCAGGGCAACGGCCATGTCCAGTACTCCTTCGCCGCCCACCGCGCCGTCGTCGAGGTCGACACCGAGCTCGGCCTCGTCAAGGTCGTCGAGCTCGCCTGCGCCCAGGACGTGGGCAAGGCCATGAACCCGCTGGCGGTGATCGGCCAGATACAGGGCGGCAGCACCCAAGGGCTGGGGCTGGCCGTGATGGAGGAGATCGTCGTCGGGGCGGACGGGCGGGTCCGCAACCCCTCGTTCACCGACTACCTCATCCCCACCGTTCTCGACACCCCCAGCATGCCCGTCGACATCCTCGAACTCGCCGACGCGCACGCCCCGTACGGGCTGCGGGGCGCCGGCGAGGCCCCCACCCTGTCCTCCACCCCGGCCGTCGTCGCCGCGATCCGGGCCGCCACCGGCCTGGCACTCGCCCGCGTGCCGGTACGGCCCGAACACCTCACCGGCACCTGACCCGCCGTCCCCGCCGGCCGCCGCACGCCCCCCGGCGGCGGCCGGGCCCCGGCACCGCACCACCATCCAGTCGTCTCGGGCCGTCCCCCGGGTCGTGCAGCCGATCCACCTCCCCGGAAAGGGGAACAGGCATCATGGCCCAGTCATCCGTGGAGCCGAGGACCACGGCGGAAGGCGCGGGCGCGGGCTCGCGTCCGCCCGCCGGACGGTCCCGGCTCGACCGGTACTTCCACATCAGCGCCAGAGGCTCCACCGTCGGACGCGAGGTCCGCGGCGGCATCACCACCTTCATGGCGATGTGCTACATCCTGCTGCTCAACCCGCTGATCCTGTCCGGCCCGGACGCCGCGCAGCACACCCTCGGCCACTCCGCGCTGATCACCGCCACCGCTCTCGCCGCGGCGGTCTGCACCCTGCTCATGGGGCTGTTCGGCAAGGTGCCGCTCGCCCTCGCCGCCGGGCTGGGCGTCTCCGGGGTGCTCTCCACCCAGGTGGCACCCCATATGACCTGGCCGCAGGCCATGGGCATGTGTGTGATGTACGGCCTGGTGATCGTGGTCCTGGCCGTCACCGGGCTCCGCGAACTGATCATGAACGCGATCCCGCTGGAGCTCAAGCACGCCATCACCATGGGCATCGGGATGTTCATCGCCCTGATCGGACTGGTCAAGGCCGGCTTCGTGCACGCCTCGGCCGGCGGCGGCCCCGTCACCCTCGGCCCGTCCGGCGAGCTCGCCGGCTGGCCGGTCCTGATCTTCTGCGTCACCCTGCTGACCGTCTTCATGCTCCAGGCCCGCGAGGTGCCCGGCGCGATCCTCATCGGCATCGTCACCGGCACGGCCCTCGCCCTCCTCGTCAACGCGACCGCCGACCCCGGCCCCAAGGCGTGGCAGAACGGCGCGCCCGAACTCCGCGGCAGCGCGGTCTCCATGCCGGACTTCTCGCTCTTCGGCCAGGTCGCCTTCGGCGGCTGGGGGTCGCTCGGCGTGATGAGCGTCGCCATGATCGTCTTCACCCTGGTGCTGGCCGGGTTCTTCGACGCGATGGCCACCATCATCGGCGTCGGCACCGAGGCGCGGCTCGCCGACGACAAAGGGCGGATGCCGGGACTGAGCAAGGCGCTGTTCGTCGACGGGGCGGGCGGCGCGATCGGCGGCGTCGCCGGGGCCTCGGGCCAGACGGTGTTCATCGAATCGGCGACCGGGGTCGGCGAGGGCGCCCGCACCGGGCTGTCCTCGGTGGTGACCGGGCTGTTCTTCGCCGCGTGCCTGTTCTTCACCCCGCTCACCCGGATCGTGCCGGGCGAGGTCGCCGCCGCGGCCCTGGTCGTCATCGGCGCGATGATGATGAGCAGCGCCCGGTACATCGACTGGGCCGACCGGGCGGTGGCGGTGCCGGTCTTCCTGACCGTCGTGCTGATGCCGTTCACCTACTCCATCACGGCCGGTGTCGGCGCGGGCGTCATCGCCTGCACCGCGATCAGGGCAGCCCAGGGAAAATGGCGGGAGCCAGGGGTGTTCATGTGGGTGCTGACCGGCGTGTTCACCGTGTACTTCGCACTCCACCCGATCGAGAGCTGGCTGGGCGTCGGATAGCGCCCGCCCACCCGCAGAGGAGACCGCCATGCTGGACCTCGCCGACGAGTTGTGCCGCTGGTGCGACGAGGGACGGGACTTCGCCGTGGCCACCGTCGTGGCCGTCCGGGGCAGCGCGCCCCGCCCGCCCGGCGCGTCCCTCGCCGTCGACGCGGACGGCGCGGTGATCGGCTCCGTCTCCGGAGGGTGCGTGGAAGGCGCGGTCTACGACCTCTGCCGGGAGGCCCTGGAGAGCGGCACCCCCGTGCTGGAGCGATTCGGCTATTCGGACGAGGACGCCTTCGCCGTGGGCCTGACCTGCGGTGGCGTCATCGACGTCCTCGTCACCCCGGTGCCGGCCACGGCCGGGGACCGCCCCGTGCTCGCCGCCGCCCTGCGGGCCGCCGCGCGCGGGGAGAGCGCCGCCCTGACGCGGGTGGCCGCGGGCCCGGCGGGCCTGCTGGGGCGCGCGCTGCTCGTCCTGGCCGACGGCGGCCGCGACGGCACCCTCGGCGGCCCGGCCGCGCTGGACGCCACCGCGGCCGCGGAGACGGCGGCCCTGCTGGACACGGGCCGCACGGGAACGGTGGACGTCGGCGGCGACGGCGCGCGGTGCGGGGAGCCGGTGACGCTGCTGGTGGAGTCCAGCGTGCCGCCGCCCCGGATGATCGTCTTCGGGGCCGTGGACTTCGCCGCGGCCCTGGCCACGGCCGGCAAGTTCCTCGGCTACCACGTGACGGTCTGCGACGCGCGCCCCGTCTTCGCCACCGCGGGGCGCTTCCCCGGGGCGGACGAGGTGGTGGTCGCCTGGCCGCACCGCTACCTGGACTCCCAGGACCTCGACCCCCGCACGGTGCTGTGCGTCCTCACGCACGACGCGAAGTTCGACGTCCCGCTCCTGGAACGGGCGCTGCGGCTGCCGGTCGCCTATGTGGGGGCCATGGGCTCCCGCCGCACCCACGAGGACCGCCTGGCCCGGCTGCGCGAGGCGGGATTGACCGAGGCCGAACTGGCGCGGCTGCGCTCGCCCATCGGCCTCGACCTCGGCGCCCGGACGCCGGAGGAGACGGCCCTGTCCATCACCGCGGAGATCGTCGCCACCCGCCGCGGCGGCACGGGGGCCCCCTTGACGGGGGCGGGCGTACCGATCCACCGGGCCGGTCGGGGTGCACCACCGCTGCGCGGCGGTGTCCTCAGTCGCCGGACGGGCTGATTGGGCTGAGCTCAGCCGACTCGGCCCGTCCGGCGAGTCGTGTGGTGCACCACCGCTGCGCGGTGGTGTCCTCAATCTCCCCCAGCTACCGCTGGGAGGTGCCCCGGACGGGCTGGTGGTGGCTGAGCTCAGCCACCACCAG
>NZ_JBEYZW010000068.1:0-38475 GCF_040646215.1 Streptomyces sp. NPDC046215
GGCTGGTAGTGGCTGACCTCAGCCACTGCCAGCCCGTCCAGGGGGGCACGCACCTCCCAGCTACCGCTGGAAGGCCCCCCTGAAGGCCGCCGCGTCCCACGTGCCCGCCAGTTCCGGCGCCAGCCACCCCCGCGCCGCCGTGCGGAAGCCCGCCAGCGGCAGGGTGCCCGCGCCCTCCGGTACGGCGCCCAGCAGCGGCGCGCCCGCCGCCTCGGGGAGGTCGGCGAGGTTGCAGCAGGTCGCCAGGTCGGCCTCGGCGGGCCAGCTGCCGACGACGACCCCCTGGCAGCGCAGCCCCCGCGCCCGCAGGGCCTCCGCGGTGAGCGCGGTCGCGTTGAGCGTCCCGAGGCCCGCCCGGGCGACGATCAGGACCGGCGCCCGAAGCAGCCCGGCCGCGTCCGCGAGGGTCGCGCCCGTGTCGTCCAGCCGGACCAGGAGCCCGCCGGCCCCCTCGACCAGCACCAGGTCGTGGTCCTCGGCCAGCGCGGCCGCCGCCTTCGCGACCTCCGCCGGGCCCACGGGCACAAGGCCCGCCCGGCGGGCCGCCGTGGCGGGCGCCAAGGGCTCGGGAAAGCGGGCCAGTTCGGCCCCCGTCACGGCGCCCGCCAGCCGCTCCACCTCCGCGACGTCTCCCGGCTCGCCGGCGGCGACGCCCGTCTGCGCGGGCTTGAGCACCGCGACGGACCGGCCGGCCGCCATGGCGGCCGCCGCGACCGCGGCCGTCACCACGGTCTTGCCGACCTCGGTGTCGGTGCCGCTGATGATCAGTACGGACATGTCTCTCTCCTCGCCCCCGCTATCCCGGCTGTCCGGCCGCCGCGGCCGCCCGCACCGCCGCGCAGATCCGGGCCACGTCGTCGTCGCCCGTGACATACGGCGGCATCGTGTAGATCAGGTCCCGGAACGGCCGCAGCCACACCCCGGCGGCCACGGCGGCCCGCGTCGCCGCCTCCATGTCCACCGGGTGGTCGAGCTGGACCACCCCGAGCGCCCCGAGCACCCGCACGTCGCGGACGCCCGGCTGTCCCACCAGCTCCGCCAGGCCGTCCCGCAGCCCGGCCTCGATGCGCTTGACCTCCGTCTGCCAGTCCTGCGACAGCAGCAGATCGATGGAGGCGTTCGCCACCGCCGCCGCCAGCGGGTTGCCCATGAACGTCGGCCCGTGCGCCAGCACCGGCACCGCACCCCGCGAGATGCCGTCCGCGACCCGCGGCGTGCACAGCGTGGCCGCCATCGACAGATAACCGCCGGTCAACGCCTTGCCGAGGCAGAGGACATCGGGGGTGATCCCGGCGTGCTCCGCGGCGAACAGCCGCCCCGTGCGCCCGAACCCGGTCGCGATCTCGTCGAGGATCAGCAGCACCCCGTGCTCGTCGCAGGCGGCCCGCAGCACCCGCAGGTACTCCGGGTCGTGGAAGCGCATGCCGCCCGCGCCCTGGACCACCGGTTCCACGATGACGGCCGCCAGTTCGTGGGCGTGCCGGGCGATCAGCTCCCGCAGGTGCGCCGAGTACGCCGGCACCGCGTCGGTGTCGTGGTCGTGCGGCGGCGCGTCCGCGAACAGCTGCTGCGGCAGGACCCCCGACCACAGCTCGTGCATCCCGCCCTTCGGGTCGCACACCGCCATCGGCTGCCAGGTGTCGCCGTGGTAGCCGCCGCGCCACGTCATCAGCCGCCGCTTCTCCGGCCGGCCGAGCGACGTCCAGTACTGCAGGCACATCTTCACGGCGACCTCGACCGACACCGAGCCGGAGTCGCAGAGGAAGACGTGCTCCAGGCCCTCGGGCGTGATCTCCACCAGCCGGGCGGCCAGCCGCACGGCGGGCTCGTGCGTGAGCCCGCCGAACATCACATGGCTCATCCGCCCCAACTGCGCCTGAACGGCCTCGTTGAGCACCGGGTGGTTGTAGCCGTGGACGGCGGACCACCACGACGACATCCCGTCGATCAACTCGACGGAGCCGTGCACCGGTTCGGCGAGCCGCAGCCGGACCCCCGACGCCGACTCCACGACCAGCGGCTCCTGCCGGCCCGGCATCGGACCGTAGGGGTGCCAGACGTGCTGCCGGTCGAGTGCGAGCAGGTCGCCGGGGGTGAGGGGCTCAGGCATTGGGCGGTACGTCCGTCCCCGCGCCCCGGCGCCGGACGGCGACCAGATCGGTACGGGCGTCCCCGGCCGGAGCGGGCACGGTCACCGCGGGACCGGCCGCGGCCGGCACACCGTCCGCGCTCTCCGCACCGTCCGCGGCCCCGCCGTCACCGCACGGCCCGCAGCCGCCGCCCGCGTGCCCGCCGCAGCCGCCGGCCAGGGCGTCGGCGCGGTGCTCGGGCAGCGTGGTGGTGTCGGTGCCCTCCACCTCGAAGCCGGCGTCCGCGATCATGGCGAGGTCGGCCTTGCCCTCCTGGCCCTCACTGGTGAGATAGTCGCCGAGGAAGATCGAGTTGGCGAGGTGCAGGGCGAGCGGCTGCATCGAGCGCAGGTGCACCTCGCGCCCGCCCGCCAGCCGGACCTCCACGTCCGGGCAGACGAACCGGACCATCGCCAGGATGCGCAGCGCGCGCTGCGGCGTGAGGTTCCACTCCTTGGCCAGCGGCGTCCCCTCGAAGGGGATGAGGAAGTTGACCGGCACCGAGTCCGGGTCCAGCGCGCGCAGCGAGAAGACCACGTCCACCAGGTCCGCGTCGCTCTCGCCCATGCCCGCGATCAGCCCGGAGCAGGCCGACATGCCCGCCGCCTGTGCCTGCTGCACGGTGTCGACACGGTCGGCATAGGTGTGGGTGGTGGTGATGTCGCCGTACGTGGCTTCGGAGGTGTTGAGGTTGTGGTTGTAGGCATCGGCACCCGCGGCGCGCAGCGCTTCTGCTTGCCCGCCGGAGAGCAGACCGAGGCAGGCGCACACCTCGACGTCCTGGTTCTGCTCCTTGATCGCCTCGATCGTCCTGGTCACGCGCTCGACGTCGCGGTCCGTGGGCCCGCGGCCGCTGGCCACCAGGCAGACCCGCTTCGCACCGCCGGCGACACCGGCCGCCGCCGCCTTCGACGCCTCCTCCGGCTTCAGCCAGGTGTACTTGAGGATCCCGGCCGTGGAACCGAGCCGCTGCGAGCAGTACGAGCAGTCCTCGGGGCAGAGCCCCGACTTCAGGTTGACCAGATAGTTGAGCTTCACTCGGCGCCCGAACCACTGGCGGCGCACCTTGCCCGCCGCGGCCACCACATCGAGCAGTTCGTCATCGGAGGTCGCCAGTACGGCGAGCGCCTCTTCACGGGTCGGCAGCTCCCGCCGCAGCCCCTTGTCCACCAGCGTGTTCAGCAGGTCCATGACGGAGATCCTTACCCACGCGACTGCCCCGGGCCAATGGAGGGACCGGACAACAGGGGTGGTTTGAGGTGTGTGTATTGCCACACGCTGACCGGGCCCGCGGGCGACTACGTTCTATGCAGTGCATACAAAGGCCCTCCGGCTCGACCTGTGCGCGACGATCTGTGCGCGGTGGACCCGCGGCGCCATGGAACGCGAGGGAGAGCCGATGCCCCAGGACCCGTTCGACTGGATCGACCGGCACCACGAACGGCGTCTCGCGGCAGGGCTCGTACGGACGCTCAGGCCCCGCCCCGCCGACTCGCCGCTGATCGATCTGGCCGGCAACGACTACCTCGGGCTCACCCGGCACCCCGAGGTCACCGAGGCGGCCGCCGCGGCCGCCCGCCGCTGGGGGGCGGGTGCGACCGGCTCCCGGCTGGTGACCGGCAGCACCGCGCTGCACGCACGGCTGGAGGAGGAGCTGGCCGCGTTCTGCGGCTTCGAGGCGGCGCTCGTCTTCTCCTCCGGGTACGCCGCCAACCTCGCCGCCGTCACCGCGCTGTCGGGGCCGGGCGAACCCGGTGAGGGGGACACGCTGCTGGTGTCCGACGCCGGCAACCACGCCTCGCTCATCGACGGCTGCCGCCTCGCCCGCGCCGCGACGGCCGTCGTGCCGCACGCCGACCCCGAGTACCTGGCCAAGACGCTGCGGGCCCACGGCGGCCGGGCGCTCGCCGTCACCGACTCCGTCTTCTCCGTCGACGGTGACGCCGCCCCGCTGGGAGCCCTCGCCGCGGTGTGCCGGGAGCACGGCGCGGCGCTGCTCGTCGACGACGCGCACGGGCTGGGGGTCCTCGGCGACGGCGGCCGCGGCGCCGTGCACGCGGCGGGGCTGGCGGGCGCGCCGGACGTCGTCGCCACCGTCACCCTGTCGAAGTCGCTGGGCAGCCAGGGCGGCGCGGTGCTCGGCCCCGCCAGGGTGATCAGGCATCTCGTCAGCAACGCCCGCACGTTCATCTTCGACACCGGCCTCGCCCCGGCGGCGGTGGGCGCGGCCCTCGCGAGCCTGGCGGTGCTGCGCCGCGAGCCGCAGCGGGCGGCCCGCGCCCGGCACGTGGCCACCGAGCTGTACGGGAGGGTGACGGCCGCGGGGCTGACGGCGGCCCGGCCCGACGCGGCGGTGGTGTCCGTGCGGGCTCCCTCGCCGGAGGCCGCGGTCCGGTGGGCGGCCGACTGCCGTGCCGAAGGGCTCGCGGTGGGCTGCTTCCGGCCGCCGTCCGTGCCGGACGGCATCTCGCGGCTGCGGCTCACCGCGCGCGCGGACCTGTCGGACCGGCAGGTGGCCGAGGCGGCCGGCACGGTCGTACGCACCGCGCCGGCCGCCTGAGGCTCAGCCTTACCCGGCGCTGCGGCCGGAGAGCGGGATGCGGCCGTCGCGCAGTCCTCCCACGAAGGAGGTCCAGGCGACGGGGGAGAACAGCAGGGCCGGTCGGGCGGTGTTCTTCGAATCGCGTACGGCGAGCAGCCCGGGGCGCAGGCCGGCCGTCTCCACACAGTTGTTCATTCCGGTGCTGTAGCTGCTGCGGCGCCACACTGCGCCACAGGTTGGTACATACCGCGGCATTGCGGACATGGTGCCTCCTCACGCGCCGTCGTTGATCCCGGCGATGAAATCCAACGAGTTCTCATGCGAGAGGGCGTGCGCCCGCAGCGTCGCGAATGCCGCGCCGTACGCCCGGAGGTCTTCTTTCCGCTCCAGGTAGAGGCTACTCGTCAAGTGGTCGAGAACAACCACATCCAGATCAGCAATGCGCGGAAATGAGAAGATAACAAAAGGTCCTGTGATGCCGATATGGCCGCTCTGGGAGAACGGCAGTACATGCAGCCGCACATGCCCCTGTGAACCCGTCTTCATCAGGTGCCGCAACTGCCCGGCCATGACCTCCGGCCCGCCTACTTCATGGCGCAGCACGGCCTCGTCCAGCACGGCGCACAGCTCCAGCGGCCGGTCGCCCTCCAGCACCGACTGCCTCGCCAGACGCACCCGCACCAGCTCCTCCACCTGCTCGGGCGGCGGGTCGTGGAGCGCGGCCCGGGTCACGGCCCGTGCGTACGCGGGGGTCTGCAGGAGGCCCGGCACCACCGTGGTCTCCAGGGTGCGCAGACGGGAAGCCTCCGACTCCAGGCTGATGAAGTCCAGATACGCGGGCGGCAGCCGGTCGCGATAGGCGTACCACCAGCCGCGCCGGGCCCCTTCGGCATCGGCGGACCCCGCCCCGCACAGGGCCCCCAGCAGGGCGCGCAGCTCCGGATCCGACACTCCGTACGCATCCAGCAGCAGCGCCACGTCCGCCGGTTTCACGCCACTGCTGCCCGTCTCGATCCGGCTGACCTTCGACTGGTGCCAGCCCACCGCCCGCGCGGCTTCCAGACTGGTCAGCCCGGTGAGCTCGCGCTGCCGACGCAGCTCCGCGCCCAGTTTGCGGCGGCGCACCGCAGGTCCGTTGCGCATCGGCCCCTCCCTCCGCCCGAGGTGAACGGCTCGTCCGCCCGGCCGTTTTCCGCGATCGCCTTATCGGCGACGGCACCCCCGGTCCGTTACCCCTGTGTCATTAGTCCAGTGTGCCGCCCAAATATGGGCTTCCGTCGTAGAGTTCACCGCTTCGAGCGACAGATATATGCATATCTCGGAGGATCGCCCCCATCACACCCGTTATCAGTGGCAGTCTGTCGCGAAGAGCCGTCCGAGGCCGCTCTCGACTTCACTGCGCAAAGCGTCGGAGTCCGGCCCCGGTAGGAAGGGACACCGCCATGGCAGACCAGCAAGAAGCCACCGTCACTCTGCCGAGCGCCCCCGCCTCGGTCTCCACGGCACGCCGCTATGTGGCCGGTGTGCTCGCGGAATGGGGGCTGCCCGGCGGCACCGACACCGCCGAGACGGTGCGGCTGATCGTCTCCGAGCTCGCCACCAACGCCGTGCAGCACACCCGCGGCCAGTCACCCACCTTCACCGTCGACGTCCGCCTGGAGCGGGATCAGCAGCTGCGCATCGGCGTCACCGACAGTCACCCCCGCTTCCCGCGCCGGCTGCCGGCGGCCGTCCAGCAGGACAACGGGCGGGGCATGGTCATCATCCGCTGTCTCACCGCGGAGCGCGGGGGAAGACTCTTCTTCACCCCGACCTCGGACGGCGGGAAGACGGTGTGGATCTCGCTCCCGTGGACCGTGGCGGTCAGCGCCGAACTCTGAACGGGGCGGGGACGGGGCGGCAGGGCCCCGGGCCCCCGCGCGGTGCGCGGAGGCCCGGGGTGGTGCCGGGCCCGCTGCCCCGGGCCCGGCCGCGCCGCGGGCGGTGCGCCCGGCGGCGGTCGCGTCCGGCGGTCAGTTCACCCGGCCGTAGAGCACGCTGTTGGTCCAGATCCGCTCCAGGCGGACGACCGAGCCGGTCTTGGGAGCGTGCCAGATCTTGCCGCCACCGGCGTATATCCCGACGTGGTAGATGCCGCGCCCCGAGCCGAAGAACACCAGATCACCGCGTTCCCGCGCGGCGCGCGGGATGTGGCGGGTGCGGTTGTACTGCTGGGCGGCGGTGCGGGGCAGTTGCTTGCCCGCCCGCTTGAAGGAGTAGAGCGTCAGGCCCGAGCAGTCGAAGCGGTACGGGCCGGTCGCCCCCCACTGGTAGGGGGAACCCTGTTTCGAGGCCGCGATGCGCAGTGCCGTGGTGGAGACGGTCGATGCCTCGGCGCCGGCCGCGCCGCCCGGCACCAGAACGGTGGCACCGACGGCTGCGAGCGTGAGGGCCGACGCCGCGCCGGCCCTGGACATCTTTGACGGACGTTTGTGCGCGCCCATTCTTCAACCCTTCGTCAGCCGCCTGTGAAGGATGACCTGTCGGGTTCGGGCAGGCGAAGTATGCCCGGCCGCGTCAACGGCTTCACCCCAAGGGCCGACCGCACTACTCTTGGTCGTCCCACCATGCTTGGGTCCTCCATCCCTGCCGATGCACTCAGTCGACCTGCATCCCGGCGGCGGCAGGGTTCGGCGTCCACCGGGACCGCCCCACCGGGATGGCGGGGTCTTGTCGTCGACGGGATCTTGGCGCAGCCCTGGTACGGATTCCGAGCGGAACCAAAGGTATGTGAGCCTGATCACTTCTGGGTAATTCCGGTGGACACGACGGCATTTGACCCTCATCGGATTCGCCTGTTGAGCCGCTGGCCTGCGGCCCGCCGCACCTGCTCCGGCGCGGTGTGCGTGCCCGGTTGACTTCGATCGCCGCGCCCCGTCTACGACATGATCCGGCGTATGGGGGAGCGGTGTTTATTCGCCCGCCGACCCCGGGTCCGTGGGCGCGGGCGGGAGCGTGAGCGGGATTGTGACCCGGTGCGCCCGACGCTCCCCGCCGGGGCCGGGCACCGCCCGTGTTCGGCGGGCCCGCTCGCAACTCCCCTTCGCCCCGTTCGCACACGGCTGCGAGCGCGCCCCGGGGTCCGGGGGCCGCGACGACCCAGGTCTGCGCCGCCCGTAGCCCGCCGTACGTGTCGTGCGGGCGGGCGGGATGGATCCGGCCCAGAAGATCCCGTACGTGCAGGGCGCAGCCGGGCGGTTCGGCCCGGCGCGGGCGGTCGGCGGGGGCCGCGGGCCGCTGCGAGCCGGGCCGCGGCCGCGGTATGCGGAAGGGGGCGGCTCAGCCGGCGGCCAGCTCCGCGCGGATGGTGTCGCCGTGGTACCAGGGGTTGCCCGCGGCCTCGGAGATCAGGTTCCGCGAGGTGGTGTCACGGTACCGGCCGAGGTCGAGTGTGAGGTACTGGACTAGCTCCAGCGCGGTGAAGTACTTGCGCATGAAGGTGGGCTGGGTCAGCGGGATCTCGGTGACCTCGATGTTCCGGTTCTGCGGCAGGTCACTTGTCAGCAGGCCGACCAGGTTCGTCATCTTCTGCCGCGTGTACGCGTCGTCCTGGTCGTCCTGGAAGATCAGGACGCTGTGCTTGCGCGTGGGGTCGGACAGCGTCGCTACCTCGCTGTGGCAGAACTCGTGGAAGAAGTTCCGCGTGGCGGGGACCATCGCCATCTCGTTGAGGTGCATCTTCGCCAGCTTCAGCAGGCTCTCGTGCCACAGGGGGGAGGCCAGCATGATGACGTTGGCGTCCCGGCTGCGCGCGGCGGCCGTACGGGCCAGCTCGCGGTGCGCGGCGGTGAAGTCGGTCTCCAGGTGGTCCGGGAGCGCGGCCACCTCGGGCCCGAAGTCCTGGGAGATCAGCCCCAGCTCGAAGAACATGTCCAGCAGGATCGCGAAGTACTGGCCCACGTGGAACAGCGGGTACTCGCGGTCCGGCTCGGTCAGCTGCCAGCGCGCGATCGAGACACCGTGCCGCTGCCCCAGCTCGCCGAGCTTGCCGCCCGAGGTGAGCAGCAGCACCCGGTCGTGGGCGTGCGCGAGGCGGTGGAAGACGTGCAGCGGCTCGGTCGAGTGGCCGCTGTAGGAGCTCAGGACGATCAGCGTGCGCTCGTCGTCCATGACGGAGGCGGGTATCAGATACCGGAAGTCGTAGTCGTTGAAGACGTGGAACTCCAAGTCCGTGTCGATGGAGTTGAAGAAGGCACGGACGACGTCGGAGACGATCGCGGAGCAGCCCATGCCGGTGAAGACGACCCGCTTGAAGTGGCCGTTCTTCATCCGGTCCCGCAGCGCGGGGCTGATCTCGGAGATCGAGTACTCCTCCGGCTTGCGGAAGCCGTCCCGGTACTGAGTGGTCAGAAAGGCTTCGTATCGGTCGATGCGCGACTGCATGCGGGTCTTCCCTTTCGGTCGTCCGTGCTGTGGGAGGTGCGGCATGGCTGTGCGGCGGCGCCCACCGGGCCCGTCACCACATGAACTGCCCGCCGTCCACGATGAATTTCTGTCCCGTGATGTAAGCGGCCTTCTCGCTCACCAGGAACTCCAGCGCATCGGCCATCTCCTCCGGGCTGCCGATCCGGCCCTGCGGGATCTCGGCCAGCAGCCGGTCGTGGTGCTCCTGCTCCGCCGTCCGGTACCGCGTGCGCATCTCCTCGGTGTCGATCATCCCGGGGATGAGCGAATTCACCCGGATCGTCGGCGCGAGCTCCAGGGCCAGGCACTTGGTGAGGTGCAGCAGCCCGGCCTTGCTGGCGCAGTAGTTGGCCCCGTTCAGCCGGGGCCGGATGCCGGTGGTGGCGGCCACGTTGACGACGGACCCGCCGCCGGCCTCCAGCATGGCCGGAGCCAGGGCCCGGGTGAGGTAGAAGGGGCCCGACAGGTTCGCCTCGATGACCTGGTTCCAGTCCGAGGGCGTCAGCTCCAGGAACGGACGGTCGATGTTCCGCCCCGCGTTGTTGACGAGGACGTGCGGCACCCCGTGCTCCGCCAGGACGAGCTCCGCGACGCGGGCGACGTCACCGGCGTCGGCCACGTCGCCCCGGAGCGCGGTGAAGCCTTCGCCCAGTTCCTTCACGGCGGCGGCGGCCGACTCCTGGTCGCCCCGGTACAGGGCGACGACCCGGTAACCCGTCGCCACCAGGCGCCTGCTGAGGCTCAGCCCGATGCCCTTGGTACCACCGGTCACCACGGCACGTCGTTCCTGCATGCGAGCTCCCTCGTACGGGCGGCCATTCCCGCTCCACACTTCACGGCGGGCGCCCGCGTATCCAGAACGTCCGCATGCTGGTACTCCGAGTACTACTCCCGACCGGGCCGCCCCCGCCGTACCGCTCTTCCCGCCGGCACGCCGGGGATTGACCGGCTGGCCGGATCCGGCACCCCATTCTTTCCATATGCACCATTGTCGGCCGCCGACCGCCGGAACGCTCTCCTCCCCGAGGTCGTCAGCACGGACAAAACTGCTTGATTTCAAGCCACTTGACGGTTCGTTCGGGCTTCATCTGCTCTCAGCGAACTGCCCGTCAGCGGCGCCTCGCGGGGACGGGCCGCGTGTTAGCTTCGCCAGGTGTGAGGGTGGGGGCCGACCACTCCCGCTTCGCTGATCGAATGGACGAAACCCGGGCCGGCGTCCGGGACATCGCAAGGATGAGGAGTGGAATTCGATGGGCACTCAGCAGTTCCCGCACGAGTCGAGCCGGATGATGCCTCAGAGCTCCGACGGTGCCGGCGCATCTCCCTTCGGGGACGCCGTTTACAGCCGTCTCCTCCAGGACCGCATCATCTTCCTGGGCAAGGAGGTCGATGACGATATCGCCAATCGCGTCACCGCCCAGATGCTGATGCTGGCCACCGACCCGACGCGGGACATTTACCTGTACATCCACTCGCCGGGCGGCTCGGTGACCGCCGGCATGGCGGTGTACGACACGATGCAGTACGTCAAGAACGACATCGTGACCATCGCGATGGGATTCTGCGCCTCCATGGGGCAGTTCCTGCTCACCGCGGGCACGAAGGGCAAGCGTTTCGCGCTCCCGCACACCAAGATTCTCATGCACCAGCCGTCCGCCGGGCTCGCCGGCTCCGCCTCGGACATCAAGATCTACGCCGAGCAGCTCATCCGCACCAAGCGGGAAATGGCGGACCTCATCGCCCACCACTCCGGCCAGTCCCCCGAGACCATTACGCGGGACTCGGACCGGGACCGCTGGTTCACCGCGCACGAGGCCAAGGAATACGGCCTGATCGACGAGGTCATGGGATCGACGGCGGACATGCCCGGAGCCGGCGGGGTGTCCCCCAAGTAGTCCTTCGCCCGGCGACAGAACACCCACACACGGAGGGCCCCGCCCAGTGAGCCTGCCCCATTCGCTCCCGGCAACCATGTCTCCCGGGCCCGGCGCCCTGCGCCCGGAGAGCCGCTACATCGTCCCGCGTTTCGTCGAGCGCACGTCACAGGGCACCCGGGAGTACGACCCCTACGCGAAGCTCTTCGAGGAACGGGTCATCTTCCTCGGCCACCAGGTCGACGACGTCGTGGCGAACGACGTCATGGCCCAGCTGCTGTGCCTGGAGTCCCTGGACCCCGACCGGGACATCTCCCTGTACATCAACTCGCCCGGTGGCTCGCTGACGGCGCTCACCGCCGTCTACGACACCATGCAGTTCATCAAGCCCGACATCCAGACGGTGTGCCTGGGCCAGGCCAACGCGGTCGCGGCCGTCGTCCTCGCCGCCGGCACCCACGGCAAGCGCATGGCCCTGCCCAACGCCCGGATCCTCATCCAGCAGCCCTACACCCAGGGCCGCCAGGGCCAGGTGTCCGACCTGGAGATCCAGGCCCAGGAGATCCAGCGGCAGCGCGAGCTGATGGAGACCATGCTCGCCCGGCACACCCGGCGCGACGCCACGCAGATCCGCGAGGACATCGAACGGGATCACGTCCTCACCGCCGCGCAGGCCCTGGACTTCGGCCTGATCGACCAGGTGATCTCGCCGCGCACGCTGGCCCACAGCGCCTGACGCCGCCACGGCGCGGGAGCGGGGCCGGGGAGGCGATCCCCGGCCCCGCTCGCGTACCCGGCCTACCGGGCCGACGGATCCGGCAGGTGGTAGACGACCTCCAGGGAAGGGTGCAGCCCGTCGGCGAGGGTGACCAGCCGCATGGGGACCGTGCCCCGCCGCGCGTGGCGCAGACGGCGGAACTGCGGCTCGGCGTTGAGCACATGGGACTCGTTCCACCACTTGCGGAACAGCCCGCTGACCCGCTTCAGCTCCTCGACCATTTCGCTGACGCAGGAGCGGCCGGGGAAGCTCGCCGACACCGCGCGCAACCTGCCGACCTGGTCGCGGGCGTCGCTGCGCCAGTCCACCAGGCGGACGGGCGCCTCGGGCGAGGTGAACAGCCACCAGAGCAGGTTGCGGCGGCTCTCGGGGAGTTCGCCGAAGTCGGTGTACCACTCGACCACGGCGTCGTTCCAGCCCAGGATGTCGCCGACCTTGTTGATCACATAGGCCGGGTTGGGGCTCAGCGAGTCGGCCACCTGCTGCAGTGCCGCCTCCGTGGGGGCGTGCCGCCTCTCGACGCGCTGGGGGAACACGCGGCTGTGCACGAGCATGCGGATGTATTCCCGCTCGTGCTCGGCGAGATTGAGCGCGCTGGCCAGACTGTCCAGTACCTTGAACGACGGGGAAACGTTCCTTCCCTGTTCGAGCAGCGTGTACCAGGTAGGACTCAATCCGGCGAGAATCGCCACCTCTTCCCGGCGCAGCCCAGGGGTACGCCGCCGGGGTCCGTTGGGGAGGCCGACATCGGTCGGAGTGAGCCTCTCCCGCCGGGTGCGCAAGAAATGGGCGAGTTCCTGCCTGCTGACTTCGTTGTCAGGTAATGCGACACCAGTCATCAATGTTCTTCGTCTTCTTCCCGATACAGATTTCCGACGTATCCACCGTTGTGTGACAGGCAGCGGGACCGCCCGGTGCCGGTGGTGCCGAGCGGCCGGTCCCGCATCGCAACCCCCCGGCGCACAGGGGGCGTTCTCCGCACTACGTAGGAACCCGTGTCCGGCGTTCCGGTGGCAGCTTAATGCAATGGATGGCCCGTGAACTGAGATGGAGATCAAGGTTTGAGGCGGGGGGTACCGGTGAGCCGAAAACCGGTGCGGGGCGCTGTCGCCCGGCGGGCCGGGCCCCGCCGCCCGTGGCACCGCTCATCCCAGCACCGTGAGTACCAGGATCCCCGCGTTCTGGATGCGCCCCGCCCCCGGCGGCAGGATCGGGACGGATCAGCGGACGCGTGCGAGGGGATCATCCTGTGAATGCCATCGAACGGACCCGGCTGACGGCGTATCAGCGGGACGTCTGGGCGGCCAACGCCAACTTCCCGCAGAACCCCCAGTTCAACTGCCAGATCTACGACCGCTTCGAGGGCACGCTCGACCTCGGCCTGCTGACGGAGTGCCTGCACCGGGCCACCGGGTCGGCCGACGCCTTCCGGCTGCGCTTCGAGGAGACCGACGGCACCCCCTACCAGTGGCTCGCCGACGCCCCCGAGGTCCGCACCGTCGACCTGAGGGCCGAGCCCGACCCCGCGGCCGCCTGCCGCCGCTGGATACGGGACTCCTTCGACCGGCCCTTCGACCTCCGCGGCGGCCGTACGTCCGGGCTGACCCTGCTCCTGGAGTCCGATTCCGTCGTCTACGCGCACGTCAAGGCCCACCACATCGTCGCCGACGCCTGGGGCCTGAACCTGCTCATGTCCCGGGTCCGCGCGGACTACGAGCACGTGCTGCGGACCGGCTCCCCCCTGCCGGCCGGGGCACCGCGGTACGTCGACTTCGTGACGGCCGAGGACGCCTACCGCGCATCCAGGGAGCACCGGGCCGACCGGGAGTTCTTCCGCGAGGCCATGGCGGGCGCGGTGCCGGAGTTCTTCCCCCGGAGGGAGGCCAGCGGGTCCCGGCGCAGCGCCCGCCACAGCTTCGTCATCGAGCGCGCCCTCGTCGACCGGATCCGGGAGCGCGGCGCATCGGTCTTCGCCTTCGTCTCCGCTGCCTTCGCCGTCTACCTGTCCCGCGTGCTGCGCACCGAAGAGGTGGTGCTCGGGGTCCCCCTCCTGAACCGCCCCACGGACGAGCAGAAGCAGACCGTCGGGCACTTCGCCAACACCCTGCCCCTGCGGGCCCGCCCGGACGGCACGAAGACCATGGACGCCCTGGTGGCGGAGGTCCGGGCGGCCACGCGCGCCCTCAAGCCGCACGAGCGGCTGCCGCTGGGCGACCTCCTGCGCGAGCTGCCCCTGCACAGCAGCGACGGCCCCCGGCGCCTGTTCGACGTCACCATCGCCCACCTGCGCTGGCCCCGGCCGCTGGAGATACCCGGGGTCACGTACGAGACCGTGGTGCAGGCCCGGGCCCACGACACCGACGCGCTGGCCGTCGTCGTCAACGAGCTCGACGACGTCAGCGACCTCCTCGTCGACATGGACTACGGCTGCGACATCTTCGACGAGGACTTCCCCGTCGAGGCCGTCGGCCGGCACCTCAAGACGCTGATCGAGCGCACCCTCGACACCCCGGACCGCCCCCTCGCCGAGGTGTCCATGCTCAGTGCCGCCGAGCGGGCCGAGCTCGTGGACGGCGTCAACGCGACGGCCCGCGCCTACCCGGCGGACCGCACCCTGCACGGCCTGTTCGAGGAGCAGGCCGCCCGCACCCCGGGGCGTACCGCCGTGCTCACGGACGCCACCGGTGAGGCGCTCACCTTCGCCGAGGTGGACGAGCAGGCCAACCGGATCGCCCGGCTGCTGCGGGGCAGGGGCGTGGGCCCCGGCGACCGGGTCGCGGTCCTGATGGAGCGCGGCCCCCGCCTGCCGGCCGCGATCCTGGGCGTCCTGAAGGCGGGCGGCGCGTACGTGCCGGTCGCCCCGGACCACCCGCGAGAGCGCATCGGCTTCCTGCTGGCGGACAGCGGCGCCAAGGCCGTCCTGGTGGCCGGTGCCGGAGCCGTCCCCGCGCTCGGCGGCGCCGGGGTGCCGGTCCTGGACGTCGAGCGGCTGCCCGACGTCCCCGGCACGCCGCCGGAACCGGCCGCGACCTCCCACGACCCGGCCTACGTCATCTACACCTCGGGCTCCACGGGGACGCCGAAGGGCGTGATCGTGGAACACCACTCGGTGGTCAACCGCCTGGCGTGGATGCAGCGCCGCTACCCCGTCGGCGAGGGCGACGTGCTGCTCCAGAAGACCCCGGTCTCCTTCGACGTATCGGTGTGGGAGCTGTTCTGGTGGGCCGTCGAGGGGGCCGCCATCGCCCTGCTGCCGCCGGGCGCGGAGAAGGACCCGCGGGAGATCCTGCGCACCGTCGCCCGCCGCGGGGTCAGCGTCGTCCACTTCGTGCCGTCGATGTTCGCCACCTTCCTCGACCTGCTCGAAGGCGCTCCGGACCTGCGCGGCGAAGCCCGTTCCCTGCGTTACGTCTTCTGCAGCGGCGAGGCGCTCCCGCCCGCCCTCGTGAACCGCTTCAACCACCTGTTCACCGGGCCCGGCGCGCCCAGGCTGGTCAACCTCTACGGTCCCACCGAAGCCACCGTCGACGTCACCTTCTTCGACTGCCCGAACCAGCCGGGGCAGCCGGTGAGCCGGGTGCCGATCGGCCGCCCGATCGACAACATCCGGCTGTACGTGCTCGATGCGGACGACGGCCTGCAGCCGGCCGGCGCCCGCGGTGAGCTGTGCGTCGCCGGCGCGGGCGTCGCCCGCGGCTACCTGAACCGGCCGGAGCTGACCCGCGAGAAGTTCACCGACGACCCGTTCACCCCGGGCGGCCGGATGTACCGCACCGGTGACCTGGTGCGGCGCCTCGCCGACGGCAGCGTCGAATACCTGGGCCGGATCGACGACCAGGTCAAGATCCGCGGCAACCGCGTCGAACCGGGCGAGGTCCAGAACCGCCTGGCGACCTGCGCCGGGGTCCGCACGGCCGCCGTCACCGACCACCGGTCGGCCGACCGAGGCGCCTTCCTCGTCGGCTACTACACCGCCGACACCGACCTGGACCCGGCGGCGCTGCGCGACCACCTGGCCGCCGCCCTGCCCGGATACATGGTCCCCGCGTACTTCCAGCGGCTGGACGCCATCCCCCTGACCCCCAACGGGAAGACCGACCGGCGCCTGCTGCCCGCACCCGAGCTCGCCGCCGCCGGCGACGAGGCACCGCGCGACGACACCGAGCGGGCCCTGGCGGCCGTCTGGTCACAGGTGCTGGGCGCACGGACGGTCGGCATCCACCAGAACTACTACGCCCTCGGCGGCGACTCCATCCTCATGCTCAGGATCCGCGCCCTGGCGGAGCGGCGCGGCCTCCACTTCGCCCTCGCGGACCTCGTCCGCAACCCCACCGTGGCCGGGCTGGCCGCCCACGTGAGCACCGCCGGCGGCGCGGCGGACGACGCGCCGCTCGAACCCTTCGCCCTCGTGCCCGCCGTCGACCGCCCCCGCCTGGCCGGCCTGGCCGACGCCTATCCCGCCACCCGCCTCCAGCTCGGCCTGCTCTACCACAGCCGCGAGCACGAGAACTCCGCCACCTACCACGACGTCTTCCGCTACTCGCTCCGCCTCCCGTGGGACGAGGCGGCGCTGCACACCGCCTTCGAGCGCCTGGCCGCACGCCATCCCGTGCTGCGCTCCGGCTTCGCGCTGGCCGGCTTCTCCGAGCCCCTGCAGACCGTCCACCCGCGCGTCCCGGGCGGCCTGGAGACGGTGGACCTGCGCGAGGTGGCGGCAGGGGAGGCGGAAGCCCGCATCCAGGCGCACATCGAGCAACGCCGCCACCACCGCTACGTCTTCGACAGCCCGCCGCTCTACCTCTTCCGGGCCCACGCCCTGCCGGACTCCGTCGAGCTCGTCCTCAGCTTCCACCACGCGATCCTCGACGGCTGGAGCGTGGCGACCCTGGTCCGGGAGCTCCTCCAGGACTACCTGCACGCCTCGGGCGGGAACGCGGACCCCGTACCGGCCGGGCCGCTGCCTTCTCCCGCCCACTACGTCCTCGACGAGCGCCGGGCCCTGCTCTCCGAGGACACCAAGCGCTTCTGGGAGCGCAAGCTCGCCGGGGCCGAGTCCGTCCAGCTCGACGGCCACCGGCCGTACACGGCCCCCCGGCGCGAGGGGGTGTTCGCCCACCACGTCGAGCTGCCCGACGGGCTCGGCGCGGCGCTCCGCCGCTTCACCCAGGAGCGCGCCGTCCCGGTGAAGTCGGTGCTGTTCGCGGCCCACTGCCTGCTGCTGCGGCTGTTCGGCGGCACGGGGGACGTGGTCACCGGGCTGGTCATGCACGGCCGGCCCGAGCGCGCCGGCGCCGAGCGCGTCACCGGCCTCTTCCTGGGCACGACACCGATCCGCGTCGGTGCGGGCCCCGGCACCTGGCTCGACATGGTCCACGAGGCGCACCTCCAGGAGCAGGAGGCGCACCCGCACCGCCACTACCCCCTCAGCGCGATCCAGGAGGACCTCGGCGGCGACTCCGTCATCGAGACCGCCTTCAACTACGTCCACCTGCGGGTCCTCACCGAACTGCTCCGCTCCACCGGCGTGGAGCTCCTGGACTTCCGCACCTACGAGGAGACCAACTTCGCCCTGCTGGTGAACGCCGTCGTCGACCCCGCCGACGAACGCATCTGGCTGCGCATGGACCACGACGGGCGCCTCTTCACCCGCGATCAGGCCGACCACTTCGGCCGCGTCTACGTCGACCTGCTGCGCCGCATCGTCGAACACCCCGACGAGAAGGCCGACTTCGCCTTCCTCGCCGCGGCACCGGCCCCCGCCCCCCGCGCCGAGCTGCCCCCGCACGTCGTCGACCGCTTCGACGCCCGGGTCGCCGCCGCGCCGGACGCGATCGCCGTGGCCTTCGAGGGCCGGCGCTGGACGTACCGGCGGCTGGGCGAGGCGGCCGACCGGGTGGCCCGCCGCCTGCTGCGCCTGGGCGCCGGCCCCGGCGCCCGGATCGGCCTCGCGATGGACCGCTCGCCGGAGACCATCGCCGCCGTCCTGGGCGTCGCCAAAGCCGGCGCCGCGTGCGTACCGCTGGACGTGACCTACCCGGCGGACCGGCTGGCCCTGATGGTCGACCGCGCGGCCCCCTTCCGCGTGATCACCCCGGAGCGCCACATCCCCCTCTTCCCGGGCGCCGACGTGCTCCTCCTCGGCGACGCGCTCGCGCCGGAGCCGGCGGACGCCGAGCCGGTCGCCCTGCCCGGGATCACCGGTGAGACCGTCGCGTACATCCTCTTCACCTCCGGGTCGACCGGTGAACCCAAGGGCGTCACGCTGCCGCACCGGACCCTCGCCAACTACATGGAATGGCAGATCCCGGCGGTCAGCGGCGCGGCCGGCCGCAAGACGCTCCAGTTCGCCCCGCTGAGCTTCGACGTCTCCTTCCAGGAGATCTACTCGACCCTCTGCGGCGGTGGCACCCTCCAGCTCGTCGGCGAGGACGAACGGCGCGACATGCCCGCCCTGCTGCGGCTGCTGGACCGGGAAGAGGTGGAGCGGGTCTTCCTCCCGTACGTGGCCCTGCAGCAGCTCGCCGAGGCGTCCGAGGCGCTCGGCATCCGCCCGTCCGCCCTGCGCGTGATCATCTCCTCCGGCGAGCAGCTGCGCGTCACCGACGAGATCCGCCGCTTCTGCTCCGCTCTACCGGGCACCGTCCTGGAAAACCAGTACGGCCCCACCGAGACGCACCTGCTCACCAGCTACACCCTGTCCGGGGACCCCGCACAATTCCCCGACCTGCCGCCGATCGGCACCCCCATCGACGGCGTCGAGCTGTACCTGCTCGACGCCGCCATGCGCCCCGTGCCGCCCGGCGCGAAGGGCGTGGTGTACGTCGGCGGCGTGTGCCTGGCCCACGGCTACCTCGGCCGCCCCGACCTGACCGACGAGCGGTTCGTCCCGAACCCCTTCGGGGCGCCGGGCGAGCGCCTCTACCGCACCGGCGACCTCGCCCGTGCCCTGCCCGGCGGCGAGCTCGTCTGGCTCGGCCGGGAGGACTCGCAGGTCAAGATGCGCGGTTACCGCGTGGAACTGGCCGAGGTCGAACTCGCCCTGACCAAGCTGGCCAAGGAGTACCCGGGCGTCCGCGAGGCCGCCGTCGTGGCCCGGCGCCGCGACGGCGCCGACGCCTTCCTCGCGGCCTTCCTCGTCGGCGAGGCGGGCCGGGAGGGAGACGTCCCGCTTGACGAGCTGACCGCCCGGCTGCGCGGCGTCCTGCCCGACTACATGGTGCCCTCCCACTTCGAGTGGCTGCCCGCCCTGCCGCTCACCCCCAGCGGCAAGCGCGACGACGCGCAACTGCGCCGCAGGGCGCTCACCTCCCGGGCCGGCGCCGGCCGGGTGGCGCCCCGCGACGCGGACGAGCGCGCCCTGGCCGCGGTCCTCTCCGAACTGCTGCACGTCCCGGAGATCGGGGCGCACGACGACTTCTTCGCCCTCGGCGGCACCTCGCTGACCGCGATGCGGCTCGTGGTGACGATCGAGAAGCTCTACGGCGTCAACGTCCCGCTGTCGGCACTGATCGGCACACCGACCGTCGCCGGCCTCGCCGCCCTGCTGCGCGACCGGGAGGCGGGCCCGGGGTTCGACCCGGTGGTCCCCCTCCGCACGACGGGCAGCCGGCCGCCGATGTTCCTGGTCCACCCGCTGGGCGGCAACGTCCTGTGCTACCTGCGGCTGGCGGAACACCTCCCGGCGGACCGGCCGGTGTACGCCCTCCAGGCCGCCGGCACCCACCCGGGCACCGAGCCCGGCGACTCCGTCCCCGAGATCGCCGCCCGCTACCTCGAAGCGATGCGGCGGGCGTGCCCCGAGGGCCCGTACGTCATCGGAGGCTGGTCGTTCGGCGGCTTCATCGCCTTCGAGATGGCCCGGCAACTGCGCCGGACCCACCCCGAGGACGTCGAGAGCCTGGTCCTGATCGACCCGATCGCCGTGGCACCCGGCGAGCGGCCGGACGTCAGCGACGGCTCGCTGCTGGAGTGGTTCTTCTGGGAGCTGCTGTGGATGGAGCGCGGCGGCACCACCGCCCTGGAGAGCATCCCCGACGGCCTTGACGCGGACGGCAAGTTCGCCTTCGTCGTGGAGCGGGCCGTGGCGGCCGGAATCCTGCCCGCCGACAGCTCGCAGACCTCGGTGCGCCGCCTCTTCGCGATGTTCAAGGCCCACTGGCACGCGCTGCTGACCTACCGGCCGGAACAGGCGGACGAGGACCTGGTGCTGCTGCGGGCCACCGCCCCGCTGCCCCAGGTGCTCGAACCCATGCACGGCGCGGCGAGCAGCCTGCACCAGGACCCCTCCAACGGCTGGCGGGACCTGACCACCGGCCGGGTCGAGGTGATCGACGTGCCGGGCGACCACCTCGTGCTCCTGGAGGAGCCCCACGTCGGTGCCGTCGCCGAGCAGGTGGCACGGGCGGCCGAACCCCGCCCCCGACACCGCACATCCGACGACGAGAGCGAGTAGGACAGTGACCAGCAACCGGCCGCACAAGGCCATCATCATCGGTGCCGGGATCGGCGGCCTGACCGCGGCGGCCACCCTGCGCCGGGTCGGCGTGGACGTGGAGATCTACGAGCGGGCCCGTGAGCTGCGCCCGGCGGGGACCGCGCTGTCCGTCATGTGCAACGCGATCACGGCGCTCCGCACGGTCGGCATCGACCTCGCCCCCGAGCTGGCGAAGCGGGGCCGGATCTTCCGGAACGTGCACTTCCGTACCCATGACGGGCGGCCGATCCGGCGGATGCCCTTCGGCGAGATCGCCGACCGCTCCGGCGCCGCCAACTTCGCCGTCCACCGCGCCGACCTCCAACAGGCCCTGCTCGACGCGGTCGGCCCCGACTGCCCCGTCCACCTGGGCGCCACCGTCACCGGCTTCGAGGTCAGGGGCCGGGAGGTGGACGTCGAGTTCGCGGACGGCCGCAGCGCGCGCGGCGACGTGCTCATCGGGGCGGACGGCTTCCACTCCGCGGTCCGCCGCCGGCTGACCGGGCCGGAGCGGCCCCGCGAGGCCGGCTACGTGTGCTGGCTGGCGACGGTGCCGTTCGAGCACCACCGCTTCACCGAGGGCTTCGCCGCCCACTACTGGGCCCCGGGGCAGCGCTTCGGCCTCGCCGACATCGGCCAGGGCCGCGCCTACTGGTGGGGCACGAAGAACATGCCGCCCGCCGCCGCCCGCGAGTGGCAGGGCGGCAAGGCCGAGATAGCCCGGGCGTACACCGGCTGGGCCGACGAGGTACGGGCGGTGATCGGGACCACCCCCGAGGACACCATCGTCAGCGTCGCCGCGCAGGACCGGCCGTTCCTGGAGCGCTGGGGCTACGGCCCCGTGACGCTCCTGGGCGACGCCGCGCACCCCATGCTGACCGCGCTCGGCCAGGGCGCCGCGATGGCCGTCGAGGACGCGGTGGCCCTGGCAGAGAGCCTGGCCGGCGCGCGGGACCTGCCCCGCGCCCTGCGGGACTACGAAGCCCGCCGCCGGCCGCGGACCCGGCAGATGGTCCAGGCGTCCCGGAGCCTGAGCCGCATCGAGCAGCTCGACGGCCCGCTCCCGGCCCGGCTGCGCGAGCTGTACTTCCGCCTCGCGCCCGCCTCCCTCTTCGACAAGCAGAACTCGTCGGTGCTCACCTACGCGCCCGTCCCCGTCTCATGACCACCGGCGCGGCACCGCACCGCACCCCGGCCCCCGGCCCGGCACGCAGCACCGTACGGCGGCCGCTCAGCCCCCTGGAGCGCTGGTACTGGATCACCGACCAGGTCTCGCCCCTGCACGTCATCGCCCGCGCCCGGGTGCGCGGCCCGGTGCCCGCGGGGCTCTGGCGGCGGGCACTGGACGCCCTCCAGGCACGCCACCCCCTGCTGCGGGTCGCGATCGAGGCGGACCCGGACGGCTCCCGCCCCCGCTTCGTGCCCCTGACCGGCCGGCCGGTCCCCTTGCGGACCGCGGCGGTGACGGGGACCGGCGCGGCGGCCGACGCCCGGTGGCAACGGGAGCTCAACGAGCGCGAACTCGTCGAGCCCGTCGACTGGTCCGCCGGACCGCTGGCCCGCGCCGTCGTCCTGACCGGCCACGACCCGGCGGCGGGGGAGCGGCACGACCTGCTGCTGACCCTGCCGCACTGCACAGCGGACGGCACGACCGTGCTCTCCCTGATCCGCGAGTGGATCGAGCTGGCCGCCGCGTGCGCCTCCGGCCCGGTCCCGGACGTGCCGCACCCGGTCCTGCCGCCCCTGGGGGAACTGCTCCCGGCCGCACACCGGGGCGAGGAGGGCGCGGCGCGCAGCCGGGAACAGCAGGAGGCCGACGAGTTCCTGATGAGCCGCCTGCGCCCCGGGCGGGTGCGGCCGGGCACCGCCGTGCCGTTCGAGGAACGGCGCACCCGCCTGGTGCACCGGTCGCTGGACGCCGGACAGGTCGCCGCTCTCGTCCGCGTCTGCCGCCGCGAAGGCACCACCGTGCACGGCGCGCTGGCCGCCGCGATGGTGACCGCCGTGGCCCGGGACGCCGGAGCCGTGGGCCCCGGGCACTTCGCCATCGGCTCACCCGTCGACTTCCGCGGCGATCTCGTCCCGCCGGTCTCGCCGCAGGACATCGGCAGCTTCGTGGCCACCCTCCCCTCGGTCGTGGAATACCGGCCCGGACAGTCGCTGTGGCCCCTGGCCCGCGCGGTCACCACCGACCTGGCCCGGCGGCGGGAGCGCGAAGAGCACTTCCGCGCGGTCAACCTCTTCAGCCGGCTGTGCCCGGCGAACAAGGCCGAGAGCGAGCCCGTGCTGCGCTTCATGGACGAGGCGGGCCCGATCAACCTCTGCCTCTCCAACATCGGCCGGTTCGCCTTCCCCGCCGCCATCGGCCCCTGGCAGGTCGAAGGCGCCCAGTTCGTCGCGGGCCTCTCCGTGAACGGCCAGTTCGTGGGGGCCGTCAACACCAGCCACGACCGGCTGTTCTGGAACTTCACCCACGTCGAAGAGGCCATGTCCCACGAGCGCGCCGACCGCCTCGCCGACGACTGCGTCAGCACCGTGCTGGCCGCGACCCGCACCACCGCCCAGTGAGATCGGAGCGACCCTTGTTCGGAACACCGCGGTCCCTTTCCCCCGCCGGGCGGGCCGTCGTCGTCACCGGCGCCTCCACCGGCCTGGGCCGGGCCTGCGCGCTGCATCTCGACCGCCTGGGCTTCCGCGTCCACGCCGGAGTCCGCAAGGCCGCCGACGGCGAACAGCTCGCCGCCGAGGCCCGGCACGGGCTGATCCACCCGCTCACCCTCGACCTGACCAGCGAGGAGTCGGTGCGCGAAGCGGCCGCGTCGGTAGCCGCCGCCGAGGGCCGCGGCGGCCTGTGGGGGCTGGTGAACAACGCGGGCATCTGCGTCTCCGCCCCACTGGAGGGCGTGCCCGCCGAGCAACTGCGCGCCCAGCTCGACGTCAACGTCGTCGGCACCGTGCTCGTCACCCAGTCCTTCCTGCCCGGGCTGCGCCGCGCCCGGGGCCGCGTCGTCAACGTCACCTCCGGCCTGGGCAGCGTCGCCATCCCCTACCTCGGCGCCTACGCCGCCGCCCAGTTCGCCAAGGAAGCCGTCAGCGACGCGCTCCGCCGCGAGCTGCGCTCCTCCGGCATCGCCGTCTCGGTGGTCCAGCCCGGCGCGATCATGACCCCGATCTGGGAGAAGGTCTCCGGCGAGGGACAGCGCATCCTCGACGCCATGCCGGACGGCGTCGCCGCCCACTACCGCGAGACGTTCCCGCGCTTCCTGGCGGCCAACGAGCGCAAGGCCCGGGAGAGCCGGACCCGGCCGGAGCACTTCGCCCGCGCCGTGCACCACGCCCTCACCGCCGGCCGGCCGCGGACCCGCTACCGCGTCGGCCCCGACGCGACGGGCGCGAGCGTCCTGGCCCGGCTGCTGCCGGACGCCGCCCTCGACCGGCTCTTCACCGGGATCACCGCAGCGGCCCCCGCCCGGCCCGGCGCGCCCGTGGCGCCCGCACCGCCCCATGAGAGGACGACATGACCGACACCGGCGCCGCGCCGAAACTCCTGCTGGGCGAGGAGCTGGTCTCCCCGCTCCACCCCGTCTACGACGGCCTGAGCGCCGACGCCCCCGTCCGCGAGGCCGTCATGCCCGAGGGCTACCGCGTGTGGCTGGTGACCCGCTACGACGAGGCCCGCGCGGTGCTCGCCGACACCCGGGTCGCCAAGGACATGTACCGGGCCGGCGAGCTCTACACCCGGCACACCGGCCACGAGCGGCCCATCATCGGCGGCGCCCTCACCCAGCACATGCTCAACTTCGACCCGCCGGACCACACCCGGCTGCGGACCCTGGTCAACAAGGCGTTCACCGCGCGCATGGTCGAACGGCTGCGCCCCGCGATCGAGGAGCTGACCGACGAGCTCTTGGACGACCTGGCCGGCCGGGACCACGCCGACCTGGTCTGGGACTACGCCTTCCCCCTGCCCATCTCGGTCATCTGCCTGCTCCTCGGCGTACCGCGCGAGGACCGGCCGCTGTTCCGCACCTGGGCCCGGCAGCAGGCGGAGCTGCTCGACCCGGAGTCCGCCGAGGCCGTGACCGACGAGATGGCCCGCTACCTGACCGGACTGATCCGCAGGAAGCGCGCACAGCCCGCCGACGACCTGCTCACCGCCCTGATCCAGGCCCGCGACAACGACGACCGGCTCAACGAGACGGAACTGGTGGGCATGGCCTACCTGCTGCTCAAGGCCGGGTTCGAGACCACGGTGAACCTCATCGGCAGCGGCGTGCTCCGGCTGCTGTGCAACCCGGACCAACTGGCCGCGCTGCGGGCGGACCCCGCGCTGCTCCCGGGCGCGGTCGAGGAGCTCCTGCGCTACGAGGGGCCCGCCGTGATGTCCATGCTCCGCTTCACCACCGAGCCCATCACCGTGGGCGGGATACCCATCCCGGCGGGGGAGTTCATCCTCGTGTCGATGCGGGCCGCCAACCGCGACCCCGCCCAGTACCCCGACCCCGAGCGGTTCGACATCACCCGCAACGCCACCGGACACCTCGGGTTCGGGCACGGCATCCACTACTGCGTCGGCGCCCCGGTGGGGCGGCTGGAGGCGCAGATCGCCATCGGCCGGCTGCTGGCCCGCTTCCCGGACCTGGCCCTGGCCACGGCCCCCGAGGACCTGGTCTGGATGGAAGCCACCCTGTTGCGCGGACTCCTCGGCCTGCCGGTCTCCCTCGGCCGGGCGGCCCCCGCCGCTGACCGCACACCACCGGTGCGCCACGATGGCCCGGAAGCTCACCACTCCACGCCTGACAAGTCCCCCTGGTATACACGAAGAACGAGGAGCACATGATGACCGGAGCGAACGGGCCGGAGGCCCTGCGCAAGCGGACCCAGGAGATGTTCGTCCGCAACCTGCAGCTGCTCTCCGACGGCAGGATCGACGAGTGGCTCGACCTCTTCCACCCCGACGGCGTCCTGGAGTTCCCGTTCCCGCCGGCCGGCTGGCAGGCGTCGCTGCGGGGCCGGGCGGCGCTGGCCGAGCACATGAAGCACTTCCCGGAGCAGCTTCGGATGACGTTCAGCGAGGTGACGTTCCACGAGACGACCGACCCGGAGCTGATCGTCGCCGAGTTCACGAGCGAAGGCACCGCGCTCGTGACCGGCCGGACCTTCCGGCAGACCTATGTGTCGGTGGTGTGGACCGAGAACGGACTCATCACGCGCTTCCGGGACTTCTGGAACCCGCTGGTGATCACCGAGGCCCTCGGCGGGGCCGACGCGGCGGAGCAGGCCGTCGCCAACTGACGGCCGCCGGGCCCCGGCGGGCCGTGTCCGCCGGGGCCCGGCCCGCCGCTCAGTGCGCCCCCAGCAGTTGCCCTTGCCGCTTGCGGCTGGAGGTGAGCCGGTCGACCAGCCCGTAGGCCAGCGCGGCCTCGGCGTCGAAGATCTTGTCCCGCTCGATGTCGCGCCCGATCCGTTCCCGGCTCTGCCCGGTGTGCCGGGCCAGCAACTCCTCCAGGGTGTCGCGGGTCCGCAGCAACTCCGCGGCCTGGATCTCCAGATCCGTGGCCTGCCCCTGAACGGGCCCGCTGAGCGAGGGCTGGTGGATGAGCACCCGCGCGTTCGGCAGGACGAGCCGCCTGCCCGGCGTCCCGGCCGCGAGCAGCACGGCGGCGGACGAGGCGGCCTGCCCCAGGCAGATGGTCTCCACGTCGCAGGACACGAAGCGCATCGTGTCGTAGATGGCGGTCATCGCGGAGAACGAGCCGCCCGGGGAATTGATGTAGAGCGAGATGGCCTGGTCGGGCCCGGCGTGTTCGAGGGCCATGAACTGGGCCACGACGTCGTTGGCGCAGACGTCGTCGATCGGCGTGCCCAGGAAGACGATGCGCTCGGAGAACAGCTTGGAGTACGGGTCCATCGAGCGCATTCCGTAGCTGGTGCGTTCGGTGAGTTCGGGCAGCACGTGACGGGCGGTGGGACGGAGCATCGCGGAGCACCCTTCGGCCGAAGAAATGTACAGGACGTACATTCCGTGGGAATGTCGAGCATGGCCCAGTGATCAACAACAGGCAAGGGTCCGGAGGCGTCCGGGCCGCTCGCTGAGAGCGAACCTTCTCCCTCCGGGGGGCGCCTTCCCGTGTGTTCGGTTAGGTCTTCGGCTGCGGGTCGTCGTTGCCGCCTGCGGCGGCGGGCGCCCTCCGGGCGCGTCCTCAATCGCCGGACGGGCTGAATAGCCCGTCCGGCGATTGAGGACACCGCCGCGCAGCGGTGGTGCACCCCATCCGCCGGGCAGGCCTTGGGCTCCCGAGGGCCTCACGGCCGTCGCTGAGCGCCGATTAAGCTGGGCGCATGGCCTACGAAATTCCGGTGACGCAAGCCCGGGCCGAGCTGGCGGACCTGATCAACCGCGTGGTGTACGGCGGTGAGCGGGTCGTCGTCACCCGGCACGGGAAGCCGCTCGTCGCCCTGGTGTCCGCCGCCGATCTGGAGCGGCTGCAGGAGCCCGAGGCGGCCGGCGCGGAGCGGGCGATCAGCACCGTCTCCGAGGTGCGGCCCCTGTCGGTCGCCCCCGCCGAACCCCACCGCTTCGGCATCGCCGCCCGGCACGGGGAGCCGGGCGACACCTCGCGCCGCTCCTGACGGGGGCCTACGCCCCGGCCGCCGGCCGGTAGGTACACACGAGCACACCCGTGTCGCTGGTGACCGTGGAGACCAGCTCCAGGGCGCGCAGCACCCCGTCCCCGGGAAAGATCGTCTTGCCGCCGCCCAGCAGCACCGGCTCGATCATGAGCCGGAGTTCGTCGGCCAGGCCCGCGCCCAGAAGGGTGCGCGCGAGGCTGGGGCTCCCCATGACCAGCAGGTCGCCGCCCTCGGCCGCGCGCAGCTCCCCGATCCGGGCGAGGGCGTCGCCGCCGGGAATGCGCGTGGTGTTGTGCCACGTCAGCTCCTCGTCGGCCAGGGTCCGGGTGACGACGTACTTGGGGAGGGCGTTCATCCGGTCGGCGAACGCGTCGCCGGCCCGGCCGGGCCACGCCGCGGCCATCGTCTGCCAGGTGCGGCGCCCGAACAGCAGGGCCCCGGCTTTGCCCAGCGCGTCGTCGAAGGCACCGCCCATCACTTCCGGGTCGAAGAACGGGTGCGACCAGCCGCCGTGGGCGAAACCGCCGTCGGTGTCCTCCTCGGGTCCGCCCGGTGCCTGCACCACGCCGTCCAGGCTCATGAACTCAGTGATCACGATGCGCACGGGACTCGCTCCTCTGCCTCGCTTCCGAGCGTACGGCGGCGGGGACCGCCGCGCCGCTCCACGACAAGAGCCCTGGCCATGGCATTGCAAAGCGTCAGTTAACGCGTTGGAAAAGGTTGCGCTCTAATCTGCAATCCCAGGCCGTCGGGGGAGAACCCCAGGTCAACAGTGTGTAGAACTCAGGTGTGTCCCCGCTGTGTTCACCGGGGGACCTGGGCTCGTCAGTGAGGTGGGACGCATGCAACTTTCCCCGCATGAGCAGGAACGCCTGCTGATCCATGTGGCCGCCGACGTCGCCGCGCAGCGCCGGGACCGCGGCGTGCTCCTCAACCACCCCGAGGCGGTGGCCCTGATCACCGTCCACGTCCTCGAAGGCGCCCGCGACGGCCGTACCGTGGCCGAGCTGATGTCCTCCGGGCGCAAGGTCCTCACCCGTGACGAGGTCATGCGGGGCATCCCCGAGATGATCCCCGAGGTCCAGGTCGAGGCCACCTTCCCGGACGGCACCAAGCTCGTCACCGTCCACGAGCCCATCGGATGACGGGGGAGACCGCCGCGATGATCCCCGGAGAGATCCTCCACGCCACCGGGCCCGTGCGCCTCAACGAGGGCCTGCCCCGCACCGGCCTCACCGTCCTCAACGCCGCCGACCGGCCCGTGCAGGTCGGCTCGCACTACCACTTCGCCGAGGCCAACCCCGGCCTGGAGTTCGACCGCGCCGCCGCCCACGGCAAACGCCTGTGCATCGCCGCGGGCACCGCCGTCCGCTTCGAGCCCGGCATCCCCGTCGAGGTCGAGCTCGTGCCGATCGGCGGCAAACGCGTCGTCGAGGGGCTGCGCGGCGCCTGCGGGGGGCCGCTCGATGACTGAGCTGGCCCGGACCGCCTACGCCGATCTGTACGGCCCGACCACCGGGGACCGGATCCGCCTCGCCGACACCGACCTTCTCGTCGAGATCGAGGAGGACCGCAGCGGCGGCCCCGGCCGCGCCGGTGACGAAGCGGTCTTCGGCGGCGGGAAGGTCATCCGCGAGTCCATGGGCCAGTCCCGCGTCACCCGCGCCGAGGGCGCCCCCGACACCGTCATCACCGGAGCGGTCGTCCTCGACCACTGGGGCGTCGTCAAGGCCGACATCGGGATCCGCGACGGCCGGATCACCGGCGTCGGCAAGGCCGGCAACCCCGACACCATGGATGGCGTCCACCCCGACCTCGTCATCGGCCCCGAGACCGAGATCATCGCCGGGAACGGCAGGATCCTCACCGCCGGAGCCGTCGACGCCCACGTCCACTTCATCTGCCCGCAGCTCGCCGACGAGGCCCTCGCCTCCGGGGTCACCACCCTCGTCGGCGGCGGCACGGGCCCGGCCGAGGGCAGCAAGGCCACCACCGTCACCCCCGGCTCCTGGCACCTCGCCCGGATGTTCGAGGCGATGGAGGGCTACCCCCTCAACGTCGGCTTCCTCGGCAAGGGCAACACCGTCTCGTACGACTCGATGCGCGCCCAACTGCGCGCGGGCGCCGTCGGATTCAAGATCCACGAGGACTGGGGCGCGACCCCCGCCGTGATCGACGCCTGCCTGGCCGTGTGCGAGGAGAGCGGCGCGCAGCTCGCCATCCACACCGACACCCTCAACGAGGCCGGCTTCGTCGGTGACACCCTCGCGGCCGTCGCCGGCCGCACCCTCCACGCGTACCACACCGAGGGTGCGGGCGGCGGTCACGCGCCGGACATCATCACCGTCGTCTCCGAGGCGAACGTCCTGCCCAGCTCCACCAACCCCACCCGCCCGCACACCGTCAACACCGTCGACGAACACCTCGACATGCTGATGGTCTGCCACCACCTCAACCCGGCCGTCCCCGAGGACCTCGCCTTCGCCGAGTCCCGCATCCGGCCCGGCACCATCGCCGCCGAGGACGTCCTGCACGACCTCGGGGCGATCTCGATCATCTCCTCCGACTCCCAGGCCATGGGCCGCGTCGGCGAGGTCGTGCTGCGCACCTGGCAGACCGCGCACGTGATGAAGCGGCGCCGCGGGGCCCTGCCGGGCGACGGGCCGGCCGACAACCGGCGTGCCCGCCGCTACGTCGCCAAATACACCATCAACCCGGCCGTCGCCCAGGGCCTCGACCACGAGATCGGCTCCGTCGAGACCGGCAAACTGGCCGACCTGGTGCTGTGGGAACCCGCCTTCTTCGGCGTCAAGCCCCTCCTCGTCATCAAGGGCGGCCAGATCGCCTACGCGCAGATGGGCGACGCCAACGCCTCCGTTCCCACCCCGCAGCCGGTTCTGCCGCGCCCCATGTACGGCGCCGTGGGCCGGGCCCCCACCGCCAACTCCCTGAACTTCGTCACCCAGTGGGCCCTGGACGACGGCCTCCCCGAACGCCTCGGCCTCGGCAAGCGCTTCACCCCCATCCGCAATACCCGCAACCTCACCAAGGCGGACATGCGCAACAACGACGCCCGCCCGAGGGTGCAGGTCGACCCCGACACCTTCACCGTGACCATCGACGGCGACCCCGTCGACCCCCAGCCGGTGGCCGAGCTGCCCATGGCCCAGCGGTACTTCCTCTTCTGATGCGCGTCCTGATACGGGGTTCCGACATGACCGTCGACCTGGCCCGGCCGGTCACCGCTCCACCGGTCGCCGCCCCACCGGTCACCGCCGCACCGGCCGGCGCCGGGGCGCGCGGCGCGCTGCTCGTGCTCGCCGACGGGCGCTTCCCCGCCGGCGGCCACGCGCACTCCGGCGGCGCCGAAGCCGCCGTCAAGGCCGGGCGGGTGACCGACGCCGCGACCCTGGCGGAGTTCTGCCGGGGACGGCTGCACACCGCCGGGCTCGCGGCGGCCGGGCTCGCCGCCGCGGCCGCCGCCGGGATCGACCCGCTGCTGCTCGACGAGGCCGCCGACGCCCGCACCCCGTCGGCGGCCCTGCGCGCCGTGGGACGGCGGCTCGGCCGCCAGATGACGCGCGCCGCCCGGGCCGCCTGGCCCTCACCCGCGCTCGACGCCCTCGCCGCCGCCCGGCCGCGCGGCGCCCACCAGCCCGTGGTGCTCGGCCTCGCCGCCCGCGCCGCCGGGCTGGGCCCGCTCGACGCCGCGTACGCCGCCGCGTACGAGTCGGTGAGCGGACCCGCCACCGCTGTCGTCCGGCTGCTCGGCCTCGACCCGTTCGCCGCGACCGCCGTGCTGGCCCGGCTGGCGCCGGAGCTCGACGACGTCGCCGCGGCCGCCGCCGAGGCGGCGCGGCGGGCGCGCCACGACGGGCTCGACGCCCTGCCGGCCCCGTCCGCGCCGCTGCTCGACATCACGGCGGAGCAGCACGCGGCATGGCCTGTGCGGCTGTTCGCCTCGTAGGCCGCGACGCGTTCTTCTCCCCTGACCCGCCCCTTCCCGAAACCGGGGGCGCCCCCGGCCCCCGGACCGCGCTGCGCGCGGCGTCCTCAAGCGCCGGACAGGCTGGAAAACAGCCCGTCCGGAGCTTGAGGACCGGGGCCCGGGGCGGAGCCCCGGGAAACGGAGAAAGGGCGGGGCTGGGGAAACCCCCACCACCAACCCCCGGAGGAACCATGCACCTCGACCACCCCGACGCCTTCCCCCACCGCCACACCTACAGCGCCGCCGACCCCCACCGCCCCGACGGCACCCGCCGCGCCCTGCGGATCGGCCTCGGCGGCCCCGTCGGAACCGGCAAGACCGCGACCGTCGCCGCCCTCTGCCGCGCCCTGCGCGACCACCTGTCCATAGCCGTCGTCACCAACGACATCTACACCCGCGAGGACGCCGAGTTCCTGCTCCGCAACGCCGTCCTGCCGCCCGAGCGCATCACCGCCGTGGAGACCGGCGCCTGCCCGCACACCGCGATCCGCGACGACATCTCCGCCAACCTCGAAGCCGTGGAGGACCTGGAGGAGAAGACCGGCCCCTTGGACCTGATCCTCGTGGAATCCGGTGGCGACAACCTCACCGCCACCTTCTCCAAGGGCCTCGTCGACGCGCAGATCTTCGTCATCGACGTCGCCGGCGGCGACGACATCCCCCGCAAGGGCGGCCCCGGCGTCACCACCGCCGACCTGCTCGTCGTCAACAAGACCGACCTCGCCCCCTACGTCGGCGTCGACCTGGACGGCATGGCCCGCGACGCGCAGGCCCAGCGCGGCGACCTGCCCGTCGCCTTCACCTCCCTCGCCGCCGAGGGCGGGGTGCGGCCCGTCGAGGAGTGGGTGCGCGGGCAGCTCGCCGCGTGGACCGCCGGCCCGCGATGACGACCCCCGCGGACCGTGCCGCCCCCGCCGGCCTGCGGGCCGAGGCGCGGATCGTCGCCGCCGCCGACGGCAGGGGCGGCACGGCCCTGCCCGTCCTCGCCGGCGCGGGCCCCTTCGCGCTGCGCCGGCTGCGCCCGGCCGGGCCCGAGGCGCGGGTCGCCCTCGTCGGCGCGATGAGCGCGCCGCTGGGCGGCGACCGCCTCGGCCTGACCGTCCGCGTCGAGGACGGGGCCGCCCTGCGCTTCACCACCACGGCCGCCACCCTCGCCCTGCCCGGGCGGACGGGCGCACCGGCCACCTACGACGTTCGTATACAACTCGGCGAGGGGGCGACGCTGCGCTGGCTGCCCGAGCCGCTGATCTCCGCCCGCGGCAGCGACCTGCGGACCAGCATCCGGGTGGACCTCGCCCCGACCGCGCGCCTGGTGCTCCGGGAGGAACAGATCCTCGGACGGGCGGGCGAGGAACCCGGGCGGCTCACCGCCCGGTTGACCATCCACCGGGCCGGACGCCCGCTGTTCGACCAGGAGTTGGGCTACGGCCCGGGGACGCCCGGCTGGGACGGCGGCGCCGTCCTGGGCGGTCACCGCGCGGTGGGCCAACTCCTCGTCGTCGACCCGGCCTTCACCGCGTGCCCCGTACGGGCGCGCCCGGTCGGGCCGACCGCCGCCCTCACCCCGCTCGCCGGGCCGGGGGCGGTGCTGAGCGCGGTGGCGCCCGACGGGCTGCGCCTGAGAAAACTGCTGGAAACGGATGACTTCGGCGCGGCTGAACGGATATGGGCGGCTTGAGGTAGCGGTGACCGGTGGCGTCACACGTGGCGCCGTTTGTGTCATCATCCTTACGGATTAGTAAAGAACACTCGTACGACCTGTCTTTTATGGCATGGGAGACGAAAGGATCCCCCTCAGCACGGCGATCAACGCCGCTGACCGGCGGCGCATTCAGCAGGGGGATTCCTACGTGAGACCTACTTCGATTCTCGGCGCGGCCGGCACGGTCGTGACCGGCGCGCTGGTGGCCGGGTTCCTGACCGCCCCGGCGGCCAGTGCCGGCGACCGCGTGCCCGGCGGTGCCGCCGAGGCGCGCGGTGTGAAGATCGCCGCCGACCGGGCGGCCAAGGCAGGCGTCAAGTGGCAGGACTGCCCCGCCTCCTGGGCGCTGGAGAAGCCCATCCAGTGCGGGTTCGTCACCGTTCCCGTCGACTACAGCAAGCCGAACGGCCGCACCATCAAGATAGCCGTGGACCGGGTGCGCTCCACCGGTACCGCGGACGAGCGCCAGGGTGCGCTCATCTACAACCCCGGCGGCCCCGGCGGCTCCGGCATGAAGTTCCCCAAGCGGGTCACGACCAAGAACCCGCTCTGGGCGAAGACCGCGAAGGCGTACGACTTCGTCGGCTTCGACCCGCGCGGCGTCGGGCACTCCGCCCCGATCTCCTGCGTCGACCCGCAGAAGTTCGTCGCCGCCCCCAAGGCCGACCCGGTGCCCGACAGCGAGGCCGACAAGCGCGCCCAGCGCAAGCTGGCCCGCGAGTACGCCGACGGCTGCGCCGAGCGCAGCGGCGACCTGCTGCCGTACCTCACCACCATGAACACCGCCCGTGACATCGACGTCGTCCGGGCCGCCCTCGGCGAGAAGAAGCTCAACTACCTGGGCGTCTCCTACGGCACCTACCTCGGCGCCGTGTACGGCACGCTCTTCCCCGACCACGTCCGCCGCATGGTCGTCGACAGCGTCGTCAGCCCCGCGCAGGACAACATCTGGTACCAGGCCAACCTGGAGCAGGACACCGCCTTCGAGGGCCGCTTCAAGGACTGGGAGGCGTGGGTCGCCAAGTACGACAGCGTCTTCCACCTCGGCACGACGCAGGCCGAGGTCCAGAAGGGCTGGGAGAAGCTGCGGGCCACCGCCAAGAAGAAGCCCATCGGCGGGGTCGTCGGCCCGGCCGAGCTGATCGGCTTCTTCCAGAGCGCCGCGTACTACGACTCCTCGTGGGTCCCGGTCGCCGAGGCCTGGAGCAAGTACGTCGCCGGTGACGAGAAGCCGCTGATCGAGGCGGCCGGTCCCGACCTGGCCGACAAGGCCGGCAACATCGAGAAGGAGAACGGCAACGCGGTCTACACCGCGGTCGAGTGCGCCGACGCCAAGTGGCCGACCAGCTGGAAGAAGTGGGACCGGGACAACACCCGCATCCACCAGAAGGCCCCCTTCATGACGTGGTCCAACGCCTGGATGAACCTCCCCTGCGCCACCTGGAAGGCCCCGCAGCAGAACCCGCTCGAGGTCACCACCCGCAAGGGTCTGCCCAAGACGCTCATCGTGCAGGCCGAGCGTGACGCCGCGACCCCGTACGCGGGCGCCGTCGACCTGCACAAGCGCTTCAAGGGCTCGCGCCTGATCACCGAGAAGAACGCCGGTTCGCACGGTGTCACCGGGCTCGTCAACCCCTGCGTCAACTCCCGGGTCGACGCCTACCTCCTGGAAGGCAAGGTCGACGCCAAGGACGTGACGTGCGACCCGCACGCCACCCCGGTGCCGAAGGCCGCCGCCGCGAAGTAGCGCACGCCGGACCGGGCCCGGACCACCGACCTCAGCGGTCGGCGGTCCGGGCCCGCGGCGTTTGCGCCGCCCCGGCCCACGACCAGCCCCGGACCCGGTCGACGTCCAACTGGGCCCGGCTGCCGGGGGCGGCCCGCGAGCCGTCGAGGGCGGCCTCGTTCTGCAGGATCCAGCTCATGGGCCGGTCGGGGACGCCGGAGACCGAGCGCCCGATCAGGCGGCCGTCGAGGAAGTAGGCGACGCCCGAGGGCGTCCACTCGATCACCGAGGTGTGCCAGGACGTCCACAGGGCCCCGGTGTCGAACGCGTCCTGCCGGCCGCCGCCCTTGGGATGGGTGAAGGCGTGGATGGTGCCCGTCCACTCGAACTCGGGAAAGTCGATCTCGCACCCCCGGCAGCCGGCCTCGTCGACGGGCCAGAGCAAGTGCGCGCTCTTGTACCCCACCGCGGTCCGGCTGACGCGGAACCGCTCCTCATAGCGCCCGTACCGCAGCCCCATCATGGGTTTCGGCACGACGGCCGCGCTGTGGACGTCCCCGTCCGGCCCCCGCCACAGGCGCAGGTGCAGCCGGCCGCCCGAGATCCACACGGTCGTCGCCGGGTCGTAGCGCCCGCCGACGGGGTACGCGCGCTGGGTCGCGGTATCGGGCCAGCCGTCCGGGTAGGCCCACCAGTCGGCGCGCGTCCGGCCGGTGAGGCCGCCGCAGTAGGCCCGCCCGGTGTCGGGGAAGTGGTCGCAGTCCGAGAAGGCGCCGCGGGGCGCGGGGGTGTCGAACCCGTCGGAGAACCGCAGCCGCCACTGCGGCCGCGGGGCGGCGTCGGCGGGCTCCGGCGCCGGGGAGAGCAGGGCGGTGACGAGCAGACCGGCCAGGGAGAGGCGGGGGAGGTGCATAGCACTTCCATACGGGATATTTCCGCCCTTACGTCCGCGCCACCACGGGAGCGGCGGTCCCGTCCCTCGATCCAGGGGTGACCAGGGGGTGGCCGCCGGTCCCGTCCGGCGCAGGGGGACCCGCCCGAGTACGTCCGGCGCGGGGGCGGCCCTCCGGGGGTGCCCCCGCACCGCTTCCGCCCGGCGAGGGCCCGCCCGTCCGGCCCGTGACGCTCGGCGCCCGAGGGGCCCTCGTCGTGTTGCCGGGCCCGCCCGCGCGCGTGCGGCGCGAGGACGCCCCCCGGCCGTGCGCTCGCCCGCACCGGGCGCCGCGGGGCACCCCTTCGCGCGGACGACGCGGCGCTGCGGACCCTTACCGTTCCCGCCCGGCAAGGGCCCCGGCAGAGGCTCCCGAGAAGGCCCGCGCGAAGGCTGCCCGCGTCGGTGAGTCCTCGCGGCGGTCCAGGACCGCGAAGGCCACCCGCTCGAAGCGGTCCGCGAAGCGCCCCCGGCCCGTCAGCAGCGTGTGGAAGGCCGTCGCCACCTGCGCCGGGTCGTTCCGGAACACCCCGCACCCCCAGGCGCCGAGCACCAGCCGCCGGTAATCGTGCGCGGCCGCCACCTCCAGCACCCGCTCCGCCCGGGCCGCCAGCGCGGCCGGCACCCGGGCGGAGGCGGCCGGGTCGCGGCGCGCGATCACCCCGGCGTTCGGCGCGGGCGACGTGAGGAAGCCCGCCCGGAACGGGGTGTCGAGCAGCGTCCCCCGGTCGTCGCGGAACACCGGCACGCCGGGGGAGTGGATGACCCGGTCGCTGTAGAACGGGCTGGGGTCGGCCCGGTGCGCGGCGTAGAACTCCGGCACCTCGCGCAGACACGTGTACAGCGCCGACCCGCGGCACAGCGCCTCCTCCTGGGCCTGGGCGCCGTTGAGGTACCCCCCGCCGGGGTTGCGGGCGGAGGCGAAGTTCAGCACCGCGACCGGCCCGCCCGCGGCCAGCCGCCGCGCCGCGTCCAGGCTCCCCTCCGCGGTGACGTCGAAGACGGCCGGCCCCGCCGGCTCCCCCCGCGGGACGGGCACCGGGCCCGGCCCGTACAGCCGGGTGCCCGCCCGGGCCCGGGTGACGGCGTCCGCGAGGTCGGCCCGGCGGGCTCCGCGCGTGGTGTAGCCGCCCGACGCGACGATGTCCTCGGTTTCCTTGGCGATGCCCCGCAGTCGTGCGCTCATCGGCGATGTCCGTTCATGAACGCCGAGGCTACGGCCGCCCGCACCCAGGTGGCGAAAGGTTTTTGCAGGTCACGGGAGAGTAGTGGCGGTTGGTGAGCGGGGTGCCACGGACGGTACGGTGTGCCACCCGCCCGCCGCCGGCGCGTGGGCCGGCCGGGTGGTCGTGCGCCGCCGTCCGGGCGACGGTCCGGTGCGGCGGCTCGCCCGGCGCCGCCCGCGCGCGATGACCTGGCACCGGGCACCCCCGCGCCCCAGGAGGCACCGATGTCCGTACGTACCGTCATGACAGCAGCGGCAGCCGCGGCTGTCGTCGGGCTCGCCGCCTCCGCGGCGAGCGCGGGCGAGACCGAGCGAGGGCGGCTCTTCCTGAGCGTCTCGGGCTCGCACAGCACCTGGATCCGCGGCGTCCAGCTGCACTGCCCCCACACGGGCGGCCACCACCCGCACGCGGCCGCGGCCTGCTCCCAGCTCGGCCGGGCGCACGGCGAGCCCGGCGCGGTGGCCGGGGACCGGCACCTGTGCACCCGGGAGTACGACCCGGTGACCGCCACCGCCGAGGGCGAGTGGAACGGCCGCACGCTGCTCTGGCGCAAGACCTACCCCAACGCGTGCGCGCTCGACAGCGAGACGGGGCCGCTTTTCCGCTTCTAGCGGGTGCCCGGCGGGTCTTCGGCCGCAGGCCGTCGTCGCGGCCCGCGGCGGCGCATCTCCACGCCCCGCCGGCCAGGCGCCCGGCTACGTCCCGCGGGCCACCATGGCCCCTATGGTCAGCAGCCCCAGGACCACCCAGGCGAACCACAGCCACCCATTGCCGCCGATCGTGACGGTGTAGGCGGTCACGACGACGAGTCCGCCCATCGTCAGCCCCGCCATCGTCTTCGTCGATCCGGGCATGCCCGCACCTCCTCATGGCGGCCCGGCTCACACGCGCGGGCCGCGGCCAGGAGACCATCGTCTCCCGGCCGCGGCCCGTACCGCCATACCGTGACCTTCGCGGGTCCCTACGGCCGCTGCGCCCGCAGCGACGCCAGATACGCGTTGTAGTCCGCCAGCTCCTGGCCGCCGTTGCGGTCCTCGGCCCGGTCGTGGCGCCGCGACTGCCGCTGCTCGGAGCGGTACCACTGGTACGCCAGGGCGAGCAGGACCACGAGCGAGGGAATCTCGCTGAACGCCCAGGCGATGCCACCGCCCGCCTGCTGGTCGGTCAGCGCGTCGATGCCCAGCGACGCCGGCGGGTTCTTGTACGTGCCGATCATCGGCTCCGAGGCCATCATCAGCGCGATGCCGAAGAACGCGTGGAACGGCATGCCGGCGAACAGCTCCAGCATCCGCATCACATAGCCCGGCCGGTTCGGCCCCGGGTCCACGCCCATGATCGGCCAGAAGAACACCAGGCCCACGGCGAGGAAGTGGACCATCATCGCGATGTGCCCGGTCTTGCTCTCCATGAGGAAGTCGAACAGCGGGGTGAAGTACAGGGCGTAGAGGCTCGCGATGAACATCGGGATCGTGAACGCCGGGTGCGTGATGATCCGCATGTAGCGGCTGTGCAGCAGGGACACCAGGATCTCGCGCGGGCCCTTGCGCCCGCGCCCCGCGGCCGGCAGCGCCCGCAGCAGCAGCGTCACCGGCGCGCCGAGCAGCAGCAGGATCGGCGTGAGCATGCTGATCACCATGTGCTGGACCATGTGCACGCTAAACATGACCATGCCGTAGTCGTTGAGCTTGGTGCACATCACCAGCGCCACCGACAGCACGCCGGTCGTGAAGCCGACGATCCGGCCGACGGGCCAGGCGTCACCGCGCCGTCGCAGCCGCACCACACCCCAGCCGTACAGCCCCAGGGCCAGCAAGCAGCCGATCATGAAGAAGGGTTCGCCGCTGAACTGCAGACCCCGTCCCAGCGTGAACGGCGGCATGTCCATCATCATGCCGTGCCCGCTGTGATCCATCCGCTCTCTCCCATTTCGCACCGATGCGCCGGAACCAGACTAGAGGCGCCCCCGGCCGGGGCGGCCGGGCGGGGGGGCGCACGGGGTGGGCGCCCCCCCCGGGGGGGGGCGGGGGGGC
>NZ_JBEYZW010000069.1:0-38195 GCF_040646215.1 Streptomyces sp. NPDC046215
CGAAGAGCCGGGTGCCCGCCGCTCCCCCGTGCCGAGGACGGAAACACCCGCTCCGTCCGGCGATTGAGGACACCGCCGCGCAGCGGTGGTGCACCCCCGCACAACCGCAACTCACCGCAGCAAGCCGCCCTCCGCCAGGAGCCCCCGCACGGAGGCCACCGCCTCGTCCGGGAGCGGCACCTGAGGCGGGGCGGTGGCAGGGCAGTCGATGACGCCGAGCAAGCGCAGGGCGGCCTTGAAGCACCCGACGGGTGAGGCTCCCCCGCCCGCTTCGGTGAGGGCGAACAGCGCGGCCAGCCGGTCCTGTTCGGCGGCCGCCTCGGGCCAGCGACCGGCGCGGGCGTGCTCGTACAGCCGTACGTACCCGGCAGGGTCCACGTTGCCGAGCCCGGGGACGACGCCGTGGGCGCCCGCCAGGAGGGCCGCGTCGACCGTCAATTCGGAGCCGGTGAGCACGGAGAAGGTGTCACCGAGGCCGCGGGCGCGCAGGGCGACGAGCAGCCGGCGCAGGGCGCCGCCGTCGCCGCTGCTGTCCTTGAGCCCGGCGAGGGTGCCGTCCGCGGCCAGGGCCAGGAGGGTCGCGGCGTCGAGCTTGCTGTGCACGGCCGAGGGGATGTCGTAAGCGATCAGCGGCAGCCCGGCGTCGTCCCGCAGGCGGCGGAAGTGCGCGGCGGTCTCGGCGGGGCGGGGGCGCGTGTAGAAGGGCGCGGTGGCAACGAGGCCGTCCACGCCCAGCGAGCGCGCCGCGCGGGCGTGGTCGAGCACCCGGGCGGTGGTCATGTCGATGACCCCGGCCAGCACCGGGACCCGCCCGGCGACGGCGTCGACGGTGGCCCGGACGGCGGTGCGGCGCTGGTCGTCGCTCAGGAAGGCGGCCTCCCCGCTGGTGCCGAGGGCGAAGACGGCGTGCGCGCCGGCTGTGAGGAGGTGGTCGACGAGCGAGGCGAGAGCACGGGTGTCGACGTCGCCGGCGGCGGTCAGCGGAGTGCACAGCGGAGGGACGACACCGGACAAGGGGGTGGGCAGGGGCATGGCGGGGCCGGCCTTCCGGTCCGGGGACTCAGAGTCCCGCTTCGGCGCCGAATCTGACGGAGTGCCCGGGTGGTGTCAAGGGCGCCTTCCGCCGCGCCCTCCGGGGATGCCCGGGCGGCGGTCAGCCGGACGTCGCCCGCAGGGTGCGGCCACAAGCGTGGCCGGGACTCGCCCAGTGGCCGACGGAGACGAAGACGGGCTTGACGCCGTCCTGCGTGCACAAGGCGTGCTCCGCCCTGTCCTCACCGTCCAGGAGCGGAGGTACCGCCCCGGCGGGGCCCGGCGGCCGTCAGCCGGACGTCGCCCGCAGCGCCTCCCGGCACAGCGCGTCCGCGGCGCGGGTGCTCTGCGGGAGCCGGAAGTCCCGGGCCAGGCGGAGGGTATGGCCCAGGGCGTGGTCGAGGCTCACCCGGTGGCCGACCGAGACGAAGACGGGCTTGACGCCGTCCTGAGTGCGCAGAGCGCGCCCCACCTCCTCGTCGCCGTCCAAGAGCGGGGAGGTGTCGCCGCGGCGGGGGCCGGGCGGCGCGTACCGGAAGGTGAAGGGGTTCTTGGCGACGCCGATGGTCGGCAGGCCCGTCAGGACGCCGAGGTGGGCGGCGAGGCCGAAGCGGCGCGGGTGCGCGAGCCCGTAGCCGTCGCAGACGACCAGGCCGGGGGTGACGCCCAGGCGGTCGAGGGCGGCGAGCACGGTGGGGATCTCACGGAAGGCCAGCAGGCCGGGCACGTAAGGGAAGGCGACGCGGCCGACCGCCGTGGCCTGCTCCACCACGTCGAGGGTGGTGGCGTCGAGCGCGACGGCGGCGGCCGCGACGGCGTCCCGCTCGTCGTCGTAGGCGACGTCCACTCCGACGACGATCAGCGGCTCCCCGGGCACGGGCCCCGGCTCGTCGAGGACCACCCGGCCGCGCAGCTCGTCCTGGACTGCGGTGGCCTCCGCTTGAGTGGTGGGCCAGCCGGGTGGCAGGGCGTCGGGTGCGCCGGTCGTCACAGTGCTCATAATGCCTCCCACGCTACGTCAGCCGCGTAGCCTGTGGATCATGTTCGTACTGGAGCTGACCTACATCGCGCCCATCGAGCGCATCGACGCCGCGCTCGCCGAGCACGTCGCCTGGCTGGACGCGCACTACGCGTCCGGCGTCTTCATCGCCTCCGGCCGCAAGGTGCCGCGCGACGGCGGGATCATCCTGGCCGTCGGCGACGACCGCGGGAAGATCACGGAGATCACGGAGAGCGACCCGTTCTCGGTGGCGGGGGTGTGCGAGTACACGATCACGGAGTTCGTGGCGACGAAGACGGCACCGCCGCTGGAGCCGTACCGTCAGGAGTTGCCCTCCTGACGGTTGGGGCCCTGAGTGGCCCGCCGGACACGGCCGCGCCGGTCGCGGTGCGCCGCCTCGGCGGCGGGCCGGGGGCGGCCTGACGTCGGTTGCCGGCGCGGGTCGGCCGCCCGGCTCGGGCCATGGTCGCCACGCCCGTTCCGGCAGTCGCGGGGCGCGAGTACGGGCACGGTCGACCCCGACAGGGTGACCCCGGCCCCGGGTGCGCCACCGGGCACACCCGCGCCGGTCGCGGCACGCCGCGGCGCCTCGGCGGCGGGCCGGGGCGCGCCACCCGGGATACGCCGGTCGCCGCACAGCCCCGCGGCAGCCCAGCCGCACGCGGCCCCACCTCGCCACCGGCCCCGGAGCCGACCGCCCAGCTACAAGCCACGGCACGCCCACCCCAACAACCGCAAGGCACAAGCACAGGCACGGCCCCCCGGCTACGACCGCCGCCCGCGCCGCCCCCGGCCGGGGCCGTCTCACCCCGTAGGTCAGCCGCCGGAAGCGGCCCGGCCCCCGTCCTCAGTGCGGTGTGCCCATGAGGCGGGCTGCGCGCCCCTTCTCGCCCGCGGCCCAGCAGCCGCCGTCCGGGGCGCAGGCCGTCGTGTCGTACGAACCGGTGTCGAAGCCCCGCCAGGTGCGGCCGCCGTCCGTGGTGATGTCGCTGCCCGTGGGGCCGACGGCCACAGCCGTGGTGCGGCTGTGCGGGAGCCAGGTGACGCCGGAGCGGTAGGCGGGCGGCGGGCTGCCCGCCGCGGTCCACGTGGTGCCGCCGTCGGCCGACCGGGCCGCGGCCCGCTCCGACGGCTGTCCGGGCCGGTAGTCGCCGCCGACGGCCAGCCCGTGCGTCCGGTCGCGGAAGGCGAGCGCGAAGACGCCGCGCGCGGGGTCGCCGGCCGGTACGGGCGTGCCGGTGACGGTCCAGGTGCGGCCGCGGTCGGCGGAGTGCAGGACGCGCGAGGTCGCCGCGCCGCCGGTGGCGATCCAGGCGTCGCGGCGGCCCGAACTCACCAGGCACTGGCCGCTCGCGGCGAACGCCGCCTCCCCCGGCAGGGCCGCCGGCATGCCGTCCGGGGGCAGCACCCGCCAGCTGCGGCCGCCGTCGCCGGTGGCGAGGACGCGGTACCTGCCGTCGACGGGGTCGCCCAGCGCGATGCCGTGGCGGGTGTCGAAGAACGTCATGCAGTCGTAGAAGGCCCTCGGATCGGGGTTGCGGAAGGTCTCCGTCCAGGTCCTGCCGCCGTCGTCGGTGCGCAGCACCCGGGACGCGTCGCCGTCACCGATGGCCAGGACGACCGCGCGCCGGGCGTCGAACGCCTCCACGTCCCGGAACTCCAGCGCGCCCGCGCCGGGCGGTGAGACGTTCCGCCAGCTGCGGCCCGCGTCACGGGTGAGCAGCACGGTGCCCTTGGTGCCCGCGACCCAGGCCGTGGACCGGCTGACAGCCGCGAGCCCCCGGAACCGGGCGTCGGTGCCGCTGTCCCGCGCCTCCCAGGCGGGCCGCGGGCCCGGCGCCGCCTGGGAGGGCGCCGTACCGGCCACGGCCAGGGCGGCCCCGCAGAGCCCCGTGAGCAACCCCCGCAGGCCGCGTAACCCCCGCAGCGCCCGCCTCGTCTTCCCCACACGTGTCATGGCCGGGCAAGCTAGCGGACGGGGAGCGGCCCGTCCATGGGCGAGGTCCGGGCCCCGCCGGGTCCAAGTCATCCTTTCGGCCGGTGAAAGGTGGCTTTACGGGTGATCCACGGGCCCGGGGTGTCCTCCTAGCGTGAAACGCATGACCGCGACCCCCGTGCCTGCCGGCGCCCTGCACCACTCGCCCCACGCTTCCCGCGTCGCCTTCTTCAGGCGGCGGGGCCGGCTGGTGGCCGCGCTCTGTGCCCTGTGGCCGGCCGAGGGGTGGCTGCTGAGCGGCGGCGGCCACCACGCCCACCTCGTGGTGTGGATCGCGGGGCTGCTGGTCGCCGCGTGCGTCGCGCCGTGGGCGGACCTCACCGGGCGGGCGGTCGCGGCCGTGGGCGTCTCATGGTCGGCCACGGGCTACCTGCTCGCGGCCGGGGAGCACCTGCCCGTATGGGGGTTGACCGAGAGCACGGCCCTGCTCTTCCTGCTGGCGCTGGTCGCGTGGCGGACGCCGGCGCGTGCCGCCGTGCCGCTGGGCATCGCACTGTCCGCCGGGGCGCTCGCGGCGCCCCTGCGGGACGCGGACGTGGCGAGCACCACCGTCGTCGCGTACGCCGTCGTGGTAGCCGCGGTCACCGCGTCCGGCCTGTGCCTGCGCCACCGGGACGCCGAGCGGGCCCGGGCCGTGGCCGCCGCCCGCGAGGCCGAGCGCCTGGAGCTGGCGGGCGAGCTGCACGACGTCGTCTCCCACCACGTGGCGGCGATGACCCTGCTGGCGAAGGCCACCGGTTCCGTCGCGCACGACGCGCGCGCCGCCGCCTCGCTGCGCACCATCGAGGCGGCCGGTGACGAGGCCATGACCTCGGCCCGGCGGCTGCTGCGGGTGCTGCACCAGGACCGGGCCCGCCGTGCGCCGCTGCCCGGGCTCGACCGGATCGCGGAACTGGTCGAGGACTTCGGGCGGCGCGGCCCGGGCGCGCCGCGGGCCACGCTGCGCGTCGATCCCCGCCTCGACGCCGGGCTGGCGCCCGAACTGGCCGCGTCCGCGCACCGCATCGTCGCCGAGGCGCTGGCCAATGTGGCCAGGCACAGCCCACGGGCGTCGGCCGTGCGGGTGTCCCTGCGGGGCGCGGGGCCCCGGCTGCTGGTGTCCGTGCGCGACGACGGCCGCGCCGGGCCGCACCCGGCGCGCGGCCCGGCGGACGGCGGTGGCCTGGGGCTGGTCGGTCTCACCGAGCGGGCGGACGCGATCGGCGGCTCGCTGACGGCGGGTCCGGTGCCGGGCGGCGGGTGGGAGGTGCTGGCGGTACTGCCGGTTCGGTGTTAGAGCTATGGCCGATCTCGGGGCATTGCTTGGAGTTCATAGGCGTAGAAAACAAATGTCCTATTCATCGAAGGATAGTGACGCAGGTCACCCTTTGTTCGTGTGCACTGAGGTAAACGATCCACCGTCTCTCCTGATGAAGAGAGGCAAGGACCCCGCACCACCCCACTTTCGAACGCAAGGGAGCACGCGTTGTCCACTGTCATCGACCAGGCTGTCCAGGCACGGCTGATCGCGTCGGCCCCGCTGGACCGTCCGGTTCCCGCGCAGCTCCGCTACGAGCGCTCCGACCCCTTCGCCGTGCACATCGCGTTCCCGCCCGCGGCCTCGCTCGACGGCGCGGATGTCGAGTGGGCCTTCGGCCGTGAGCTGCTGGCGTGCGGGCTGATCTCCCCGGCGGGTGGCGGGGACGTCCACATCTGGCCGTGCGGCCCCGATCGCACGGTGCTGGAGTTCCACGCGCGGGAGGGGGTGGCCATGGTGCAGATCGACACGTCCGAACTGCGCCGGTTCCTGGCGCGCTCGTACGCCCTGGTGCCCCTGGGGTGCGAGGTCGGTCACCTCGATGTGGACGGTGATCTGGCGGCCCTGCTGCGGGAGGCGTGAGCCCCCGTCAGGTGCTGCCGTCCGAGGCCCGTTCGCGGGAGACGGCGATCTCGGTCTCGGCGGCGGTCCGGTCGGTCCAGCGCGCGCCGTCGGCGACGGATTTGCCGGGTTCGAGTTCCTTGTAGACCTCGAAGAAGTGCTGGATCTCCAGGCGGTCGTACTCGGGAAGGTGCCGGAGGTCCCGCAGGTGCTCATGCCGGGGATCGGTGGACGGTACGCACAACACCTTGTCGTCCTCCCCCTGTTCGTCGCACATCCGGTACATCCCGATCGCCCGGCAGCGGATGACCACGCCGGGGAAGGTCGGTTCACCGGCGAGGACGAGCGCGTCCAGCGGCGCCCCGTCCGCGCCGAGGGTGCCTTCGATGTAGCCGTAGTCCGCGGGGTAGCGGGTGGAGGTGAACAGCAGCCGGTCCAGCCGGATGCGTCCCCGCTCGTGGTCCATCTCGTATTTGTTGCGGCTGCCTTGCGGAATCTCCACGACGACGTCGAAGTCCACGGGCGCTCCCGGGTAGGTGTCGGCCGGCCGGTCACCATGGTGCTGCGCGGGGACCGGGAGTGCCAGTGCCTCAACCGGACTTGGGGCCTGGGCGGGCCGGCACGAAGCGGTGGCCGCAGCGGCGGACGTGCGGGCGGGCCGCGGGCAGCCGGGGAGCGGCCGGGGTGCCGGCGGCGGGGCCCGCCGGCCCGGCCGCGGGGCGCCGGCCGTGGTCCGCGCCCCGGACCGTCAGCGTGATCACCCCGCTCGCGGCGACCGCGCCGGCCAGGACGGCCAGCAGCCCGCCGGCCAGGCCGTGGCGGAAGCCTTCGCCGAGGGCCACGACCCCCACCGCGGCGGCCACCACGGGGTTGACGATCGTCACGGTGGCCAGCGGCGCCGCGAGGCCCGCGCCCCGGTAGGAGGACTGCGACAGCAGCATCCCCGCCGACGCGAGCACGGCGATCGTGACCAGGGTCGGCGCGAGGACGGTGCTCCCGCGCGAGGTCCAGTCCTCGGCGGCGGCCTTGGTGAAGACCGACGCCATGCCGAAGGCGGCACCGGCCGCGGCGGCCAGCACCACGCCGCGGATCACCGGGCGGCGCATCCAGTGGGCGGCGACCGCGAGGACGGCCACGGCGCCCGTCACCGTCATCGCGAGCACGGGCCGCTGCGCGGGGTCGAGGGACTCGGCGCGCGGCGGTCCGGTCAGCGTCAGCAGTCCCGCGAGTCCCCCGGTCGCCAGCAGGGCACCGCGCCACCCGGCCCGCCCGACGGGCCGGCGGACGAAGAACGCCGCCAGGGGCAGCGCGAAGACGATCGTCAGCGCGCCCAGCGGCTGCACCAGGCTCAGCGGCCCGAAGGCCAGCGCCACGACGTGCAGGCCGGCGCCCACCCCCGTGAGCGCGACGGCCCCCCACCAGCTCGCCCGGCGCAGCGGCTCGTAGCGCCCCGGGCTGGTGGCCGCGACGCGCTCCTGCACGATGGCGGCGGCCGCGTAGCAGACGGCGGACACCAGGCACAGCAGCACCGACACCACGAGCTGACTCACGTCGGCTCCCGCCGGTCCGTCTCCATGGCCTTCATACCCTCCACGATGCCTCGCCCGGGTGCCCCCGTCGTCGTCCCTGGGGACGGCCCGCCGGGTACTACAGATGCAGTACGGGACCGGCACGGGATACGCCGTACGGCAGTGGGGTATAGCGGGCGGAACATAGCCGGGGGCAGGGGTCCGCCCTCGCCAATTCCCGGATCGGGGCAGGTCAGGCGGGTGGGCGACCGAAGGACTGGCCGCTTCCGGCCTGGCCGCTGCCGGGCATTGCCGCCTTTCGCGGACCCGGCCTAGTTTTCTGGGACGCGTCCATGGGTCGAGCACAGGAACGGGCGGCGGACGAGCGGAAGGGCTGCACGCATGGTGAGTGCGCTGATCGACACCAACGAACGTTTTCTCGGGATACTCAGCCGGCTGTCGGAGAAATCGGTCGACGACTACTACAACCCGTACCGCGTCTTCTCGTGGCCGGAGACGCTCCCGGAGTCGATGTGGTGGATGAGCCCCGAGCTCACCACCACCCACGGGTCACCGGCCGCGGAGCGGATGGACCGGAAGCAGCTTCAGGCGCTGTCGAAGTACGAGAGCATCAACTTCTACAGCCTCAATGTGCACGGAATCCGGGAACTCCTCATCGAGGTGACCAAGCGGATCCACACCGCGGGTTTCGAGACGCCGTCGGAGTTCTTCCACCATTTCATCGGTGAGGAGAACGAACACATGTGGTTCTTCGCCGAGTTCTGCCTGCGGTACGGCGGAAAGCTCTACCGGCAGATGCCCGGAGCGACCGTGAGCGTGCCGGTCGGCCGGGCCGAGAGCCTGCTGGTGTTCGCCCGCATCCTGATCTTCGAGGAACTGGTCGACCACTTCAATTCCCGGATGGCTGCGGACGAGCGGCTGCACGAAACGATCCGGTACCTCAACCGCATCCACCACCAGGACGAGTCGCGGCACATCGCCTTCGGGCGGGAGCTGGTGGACATCCTCTTCACGGAGGTGCGGCGGACCGCGTCGGAGGAGGAGCTGCGGCAGATCGAAGCGTACGTCAAGCGGTACATGATCTACAGCTTCGAGTCGCTCTTCAACCCGAAGGTGTACCGCGACGCGGGCGTCGAGGACCCCCAGGGCCTGCGGAGGGAACTGCTGGCGGCCCCCGGCCGGCCCGCGTTCGAGCAGCAGGTCTTCCGCAAGACCCTCCGGTACCTGGAGAAGACCGGGATCATCCGGGACCAGGAGCTGTCTCCACGGTGACCACGGGAAAGGACAGTTCGATGCCCGCACAGCAGCACACCGGCACCTCCGGCGCGGTGGCCATCCTCGGCCCGGACCAGACGGAACTCCTCAGGGAACTCGACGCCGTGTTCACCGGGTGGGGACGGGCCGCGGGCGCACGGGAGATCATGCCGCCCCCGGTGTTCCCGGTCACGGACCTGGCGAAGTTCGACGTCTACCGCAATTTCCCGCACCTGAACTTCGTCGCCGGGGAGCTGAATCCGCAGGAGGTGTCCGGCGGGCCCTCCGACGGGCGTTTCCCGGCCCCGGCGCTGACCGGGGCCCGGTTCGGGCTGCCGCACGCCACCTGCTACGGAGCCTTCCTGTTCCACGAGAACCAGCGGCTGGCGGGCGACACCCTGGTGACGCTCGTGAATCGCTGTTTCCGTAACGAGACCCACTACGAAGGGCTGCGGCGGCTCCTGAGTTTCCAGATGCGGGAAGTCGTCGCCCTCGGTTCGTACGAGCACACCCAGCATCTTCTGGAACAGTTCACCGGCCGGATCCAGAAGTTCTCCGAGGCCCTCGGGCTCGGGCTGGAGAAGAACGCGGCGACGGACCCGTTCTTCGAGAACGACGGTGCACGGGCCCTGCTGCAAAAGCTCAGCCCCGTCAAGTTCGAGTTCCAGCACGGAGATCTGGCCATCGCTTCCGTGAACACCCACCGCAATTTCTTCGGCGAGCGGTGCGACATCACCCTCCCTGACGGCGGCGGCCACGCGTTCACCAGTTGTGTCGCCTTCGGCCTGGAACGCTGGCTGGCCGTGCTCGACGAGGTCTACTCCGGTGATGCCCGCCGCGCCCTCGACGCCGTCCGGGCCGCCGCCCCGCTGGTTTCCTGACGTGCTGCCCGGACAGGTCGGCATCGACCTCGTGCCCTTCAGCCGGGTGCGGGCGATGCTCGCGGGGAGCGAGGAACTCCTCACCACCCGGATGCTCACCCCACGGGAACACGAGCTCTGCTATCCGGGGCGGACGCCGGACGTGCCCGGTATCGCGGGCCGGCTGGCGGCCAAGGAAGCCGTCTTCAAACTCTTCCGGGCCGACCGCGGGACCCTCCCCTGGCAGGGCATCGAAATTCTGCGGGGCTCCGGCGGGTGGCCGGAGGTCCACCTGGCCGGCCGGGCCGCCCACCTCGCGCGGGACGCGCGGATCGAGCACATCGACGTCAGCATCGCGCACGACGAACCGTGCGCCATCGCGATCGCCTACGTCGCCCGGACGTGACCCGGGCGGTGCCCGCCGGACGCCTTCCGCGTCCGCTCAAACTCCCTTCCCCCTTTCCCGCCGTGCGGGAAACCTTCACGACTGCTCAGGAGGAGCCATGCCTTCGACCGCCATCAGGGAAGTCCGCGAGTGGATTCTCTCCCGGCACGAGGACCGGGACGCGGTGTCCGACGACGAGAACCTCATCGAGAGCCGGCTCGTGGATTCGCTCTCGTTCGTCGAGCTCGTCTACACCATCGAGGCGGCGGCGGGCGTCGAGATCGACTTCGACGCCATCGACATCAAGGACTTCCAGACGCTGTCGGCGATCGAGAAGGCCTTCTTCGCCGCGGCGTGAGAACCGGTTCGCAGCCACACGAGATCGAGAGGGGTACGCAGGGTGGAAGCTGTCTCGTACACGGCACAGTGGACGGCCGCCGCGCGCGCGGTGGAGTCCGAGCGGGAGTCGGGGGCCCTCTTCGAGGACCGCCTCGCCCGGGAGCTCGCCGCCCCACGGGGGTTCGAGCTGCTCGACAAGTACGGCGGGGGCGGCCTGCTGCCCTTCATCGCCATCCGGACCCGGTTCTACGACGACGCCATCGCGGCGGCGCTGGCGGAGACCGGGGCCCGCCAGGTGGTGTTCGTCGCCGCGGGCATGGACACCCGGGCGTTCCGCCTCGACTGGCCGCGGGACACGGTCGTGTTCGACGTGGACCACGGGGGGCTCATCGAGGAGAAGCGCGCCCGCCTGGCCCGCCTGGGCGCCACCCCGCGGGTGGAGCGCCGGGAGGTCTCCGCCGACCTGGCCGGCCCCTGGCTCCCCGAGCTGGCCCGGGCCGGTCATGACGCGGACCGGCCCACCCTGTGGGTGGCGGAGGGACTGTTCTTCTTCCTGACCGAGACCCAGGCGGCCACGCTGCTGCGGACGCTGCGGCAGGTCTCCGCGCCGGGCAGCGGCCTCGTCACCGACATGGTCAGCGAGCAGCTGCTGCGCAACCCGTTCAACCGGACCTTCCTGACGGCGCTGGGCGAGGACGGCACCCCCTGGCTGTTCGGCACCGACGAACCGGAGGAATTCCTGGACGCCCACGGCTGGAAGACCCGCGTCCTGAAGGAACCCGGCGAGCCCGGCGCGGGGGAAGGCCGCTGGCCGTACGTGGTGCAGCCCCGCTCCCGCCGCGGCGTCTCCCGCAGCTGGCTGATCCGCGCGGAGACGGCCGGTGACTGACCCGTCCCCGCTCGGCGGGCCCGGCAGGAGGCACCCATGACCCCCGTGCCCGCGCGCTCCACGGCCCCCGGGCAGCAGCGCCCCGGCCTAAGGCCCGTCACGCTGGAGCGGATCGAATCCGCCGTCCCGGACCGCACCGTGCGGATCGAGGACCTGGCGGAGCGCCTCGGTCTGCGGCGGGCCGAGGTCGGGGTGTTCCGGAAGATCTACGGGCTGGACGAGCTCCGCTACGATCCGGACGGCACACTGTTCGACCTGGTGCTTCCTCCCGCCCGCCGGGCCCTGGCGGCCCTTCCGGAGGGCGGGCGGATCCGCTACGTCCTCTACGCGCACACCATTCACACCCTCGCCCCGCCCTCCGTGGACCCCGCCCGCGTCATCCGCGACGAGCTGGGGCTCCACGGTGCCGAGGCGTTCGCGGTCGGCCAGCAAGCCTGCGTGAGCAGCATGGGCGCCATCGACATCGCGGGCGAGCTGCTCCGGGCGGAGGCGGAGGACGGTTACGCGCTGGTGGTGGCCGGGGAGCGGGCGTTCTCCCCCACGGTCCAGCTGATCCCGAACACCGCGATCATGGCCGAGGCGGGCGGTGCCTGCCTGGTCGGGCTCGGCGGCCGGGGGGACGCGGTCCGCTCCTACGTCACCCGCACGCTGGGCGAGTACGCGGCCGGGCTGCTGCTCACCAAGGAGGAGACGCGGGCGTACGGGCTGGTTTACGCCGACGCGCTGGCCGGTGTCATGCGGCAGGCCGTCGCGGAGGCGGGCCTGGAGTTCCCGGACATCGAGCTGGTGATCCCGCACAACGTCAACCTCATCTCCTGGCGGAACGTGATCAAGGAGATGGGGCTGGAGGCGGACCGGGTGTTCCTGGAGAACGTGCCGCGCTACAGCCACTGTTACGCGTCGGACGTGTTCGTGAACTACACGACGCTCCGGGACAGCGGCCGCCTCGTGGACGGCAGGCCCTACCTGCTGGTCTCCGTCGGTCTGGGCGCCACGCTCGGCGCCATGGTGATCACTCACCGGGGGCGGTGAGCGGCGTGCGGGACATCGCGCGCACAGCCGCGTACACCGCGGGTCTCAAGGAGGCCCTCACCGGCCGGCACGACGCCCGGTTCGTGTGGCTGTGCAATTTCGAGGCGGAGGCCGCGTGGGCGCGCGGGCGCACGGGGCTCCCGCTGCCCCGCGCGTCCGCCGCGGGCGCCCTGGCCCACCGGATGGAGCAGCTGGGCGCCCTGCTCGCCGAGCCCGGTGACGTCCTGCTGCTCGGCGAGGACCTCGATCCGGACTTCCGGCGGTACGCCGAGCGGGCCGGGCTGGGGCTGCCCGACGTGCTCGTCGCGGACGGGGGGTACCAGGGCACTCCGGAGGCCGTGCTCGCTTCGCCCCGGCTCCTGGGCGAGCTGCGGCAGCTCGCCGGGCAGGGCGCCTACCTGATGCCGATGGGCAACTCCGCGGTGGAGCAGCGGATCGCCGAGGTGACCGGGCTGCGGCTCGCGGTCGCCGGCGCGGACGTCTGCGAACGGGTCAACAGCAAGATCTACAGCCGGCGGATCTGCGCGGCCCTGGGCCTGCGGACCGTCCCCGGGCACATCTGCGGGAGCGTGGCCGAGCTGCGCGAGGCGGTGGGCCGCTATGACCCGGGCGCCCGGCCCCTGATCGTTAAGGACGCGTACGGCGTCTCCGGCAAAGGGCTGCTCGTCCTCGACAGCGCGGCCCGGGCCGACCGGCTGCTGCGCATGGTCGACAGCCGTGCCCGGCGGACCGGCAGTGACGCGCTGGAGCTCGTCGTCGAACATCTGTTGCCGAAGTCGGCCGACCTGGCGTACCAGTTCGTCGTCGACCGGGCGGGCCGGGTCCACCTGGACTTCGTCAAGGAGGCCCTGATCTCCGGCGGGGTGCCGAACGGCAATCTCACGCCCGCAGCTCTGACGGATGATCAGCACGAGGAGCTGGTCGCGGCCGCGCACCTCCTGGGCGGACGGCTGCACGAGGACGGCTTCTTCGGCGTGGTGGGCGTGGACGCGCTCCTGGGTGCCGACGGTTCGCTCTACCCCGTGCTGGAAATCAACGCCCGTCTGAGCATGGGCAGTTACCAGGGGCGTGTGATCGAGCGGTTCCTGCCTCCCGGCGGGGTCGCCCTCGCCAAGCACTACCCGCTGACCCTGACCCGGCGCGTGCCGTTCGCCGGGGTGGAGGCGGCCCTGGCCGCGGCGGGCGGCGCCCCCGGGCCCGGTGGCGGCGCCGTGATCACCTGCTTCGGCACCCTGGGCGCCGGGGCCCGCGCGGCGGCGCCGTCGCGCGGGCGGCTCTACACGCTCCTGTTCGCCGCGGACCGGGCCTCGCTCACCGCGCTGGACGGCCGAATCGCCAGAGAACTCGGCCGGGTTCCCGGCATCGAGGAGACAGCATGAGCACCACCGAACTCCACATCCAGGGGCTGCCGGTATCCGGTCTCGCCGGCCGCTTCGGCACGCCGCTGTTCGTCTACGACGCGGAACAGCTCCGCACCACCTACCAGGGCCTGAGGGAACGGCTGCACCCGGCCGTGGACATCTTCTTCTCGCTCAAGGCCAATCCCAATGTCAGCGTCTGTTCCTACCTGCGCTCGCTGGGCGCGGGCGCGGAGGTCTCCTCCGCGGTCGAGCTGATCACCGCTCAGCGGGCGGGGGTCTCCCCCGCGGACACGATCTTCCTCGGCCCGGGCAAGACCCGCGAGGAACTCCGGGCCTGTCTGGCCGCCGGGCTGCACGCCGTCGTCTGCGAATCGCTGGAGGAACTGCGGACGCTCGACGGGCTGGCCGCGGAGGCCGGCCGGACCGGCGTGCCCGTCCTGCTGCGGATCAACCCCGACTTCGCCGGCAAGGGCACCGGGCTCACCATGGGCGGCAAACCGCGGCAGTTCGGGATCGACGCGGCGGTGCTGCGCCGCTCGCGCGCCGAGGTGGCCGGGCTGCGCCACCTCCGGGTGCGGGGATTCCACGCCTATATGGGCACGCGGTTCCTGGACGCGGGGCAGCTGGTCGAGAACACCCGGCGGATCCTGGAGACGGCCGAGGAACTGTCCGCGGCCCTGGGAGTGCCGCCGGTCACGGTGGACATCGGCGGCGGATTCGGCGTCGCCTACTTCGACAACGAGAAGGACGTCGACCTCGACGAGCTGACCCGGGGCCTCAATGAGGTGATCGCGCCCTTCGCGGAGGCGCACCCCGGCTGCCGTCTGATCACCGAGCTGGGCCGCTACCTCACCGCGACCGGTGGCCTCTACGTGACGCGGGCCCTGTACGTGAAGGAGTCGATGGGAGAGACGTTCGTGGTGGCCGACGGCGGCACCCACCACATCATGCCGGCGGTCGGTATCGGCGGCTTCGTCAAACGCAATTTCCCCATCCGGTCGCTGGGCCGCTACACCTGCGAGCCGACCGGCGTCTATACCGTCACCGGCCCGCTGTGCACCCCGAGCGATGTCATCGCCAAACGCGTGGCCCTGCCGCCCGTCGAGCCCGGTGACCTCATCGGCGTCGAGCGCACGGGCGCCTACGGGCCGTCGGCCTCCCCCGGGCACTTCCTCAGCCACGGCTTCCCCGCTGAAGTCCTCGTGCACCGGGGCACCGCCCACCTCGTACGGGAGCGGGACACCCCGGAAGACCTGCTGGCCAGGCAACGGCTCGTCTCCTTCCCCTAGTTCTCCCGATCCCCCTCTCCACTCTCCACATACCCGTCACGACAGGAGCAGCTCCATGGATCGTCAGAAACTGCTGTCCGCCATCGAAACGGCGCTCGCCGAGGTGCTGGAACGGGACGTGCCACCGATCACCGAGGACACCCGGTTCTTCGAGGACCTCTTCCTGGACTCCACCTCCGTCCTGGAACTGCTGGTGTCCCTGGAGGATCACATCGGCATCGATATCGACCCGGAAGAACTCGACATGGACGACTTCACGTCGGTGGGGTCGCTCGCGAGCCGCCTGGAGGGCCGGCCGGCGGCGAGCGCCCCGGCCGGCGCCACCGAAGCGTGAAGGAGCAGACCATGACCGCCCTCCAGGCCGCCGCCTGCGTGGTGTCACCGCCCCCCAACCCCTACAGCGGCGACCCCTTCGTCCTCTCCTTCCACCACGACCTCGCCGGGCCCTTCGGCGCGGCCGTCGACGAATCGCTGCTGCGGGGCGGGACGAACGTCAGCCACCGCGACCTGGTCGACCACCTGGCCGCCGCGGACGGCATCAAGGACTGCCGCCCGGATCTGATCGTGCTGGCCCACGCCCTGCCGGACCTGCACCCCTTCACCGCGGTCGCCCCGCACCTTGATCTGCTGCTGGGCTCCGGGGCGACCGCGGTGGGCATCTCCCAGCAGGGCCTGGCCGCTCCCTTCACCGCGCTGCGCGTCGTCGCCGCCTACCAGAGAAGCGGCCGCAGCACCCGGGCCGTCGTGGCGGTGCTGGAACAGGCGACGCTGCCCGTGCACTTCGCGCTCGCGCACGACACGCCCCTGACCGACTCCGGCGTCCTGCTGCTCCTCGGCACCGGCGACGGGCCCGCGCTGGGCGGGGTCGAGAGCCTGCCGCCGGGCGTGCCGCCGGGTGCTCGCGTGGCGGAACTGACCGCGGCGGACCCCGGGGGCACCCTCGTCGTCACCGGCCCCTGGGTGCCGGAGGGGACCGCCGGCACGGGCCCGCACGTCCACCGCACCGCCCGCGGCACGTACTGCACGAGCGTGTGGCTGGCCCTGGCCCGGCACTGGCGCGCCTGGCGGGAGGAGTACTCCGCCGTCGTCCTGTGCGACACCGACCCGCTGACCGGCACCAGCCACCTCGCCGTGCTCCGGGCCGGGCGCTGACCGTGTGGCTGGGGATCGACGTTCTCCACGCCGACGAGCTCGCCCGCCTGCTGGACCGCCCGTGGTTTCGCGCGTACACCTACGCGCCGGAGGAGCTGGCCGTCGCCGGCACGTTCGGCACACCGCGTGCCCGGGAGTTCCTCACCGGCCGCTTCGCGGCAAAGGAAGCCTCGCTCAAGGCTCTCGGCACCGGGGTGGGGGCGGGGGTGACGCCTCGTCAGGTGGCGGTGCTGCGCGCTGCCGGAGGAGCGCCGTACGTGCGGCTGAGCGGGGCGGCCGCACGGCGGGCCCGGGACCTCGGCATGGGCGCGATCACGGTGTCCATCACCCACAAGCAGGGGCTCGTCATCGCGGCCGCGGTCGCGGTGCCGGCCGACGCCTCCCGCCCCGGTGCCCCCACGGCGGCCGGCGTCGCCGCCGGGATCGCCGGACTGATCTGAGTGAGCTGAGTGATCCTAGGGGGCCGGCGGGTCAGCCCCCGGCGGGGGGTTCGTCCCGGCCGGCGAGGCGGGCCCGCAGGGCCGCGTTCTCCTCTTCCAGCCGGGCGATGTGGTCGCGGACCGCCGCCAGCTCCCGCTCGGTGTACCGCGGGGTGATGTGCTGGGGGCAGTTCCAGTTGAGGCCCTCGACCCTGATGACGACCAGCCGCTCCACGCGGCCGTCGGTGCCGTTCGCGGTCAGCCGCGCGGCCAGCGCGGGCTCCTGTTCCGGGTCGCGCACCGACGCGTGCCCGTAGAGCTTGAGCCGGGCCCGGCGCGCGTAGTCCATGAAGAACAGGGCCACCCGGTCGTTGCCGCGCAGATTGCCGGCGGAGATGTACTGGCGGTTGCCGCGCACGTCGGCGTAGGCCACGGTGTGGCGGTCCAGCACGTGGAGGAAGCCCGGAGGCCCCCCGCGGTACTGCATGTACGGCCAGCCGGTTTCGCTCACGCTGGCCATGTAGAAGCCGTCACGCCCGGAGATGAACTCCCTCTCGTCGGGCCCCAGCGGGTCCGGGGCGTCGCCGTCGCGGAGCTGGCGCTGCCCCGCGAGGGCGCTGCCGTTCTCCTCCTGAAGCCTGCGCACCGTCTCGGTGTAGGCGATGCGGGCGAAACGGGTCATGGGGTCGTCCTTCGGCTCCGGGGTCCTGGTGGCGGGCGCTCACCGGGACCGGTGGGTGCGGGTGGTGACGGCGCCGGCCGCCCCGGGCCGGGAGCGGCTCTCCCGGCCCGGGGCGGCCCCGGCGCGGTGCCGTCACATGTCCAGCGTGACGTCGTACGCGCTCAGCCAGGAGTTCAGGCCGAGGGCCAGCTCGATGCCCGTCCGGCTCTGCTGCGGGCTGGTGTCCCCGACCTCGCGGCCCAGGAGGCGGCGGGTCGCGGGCCCGTCGAGGAGCGGCAGCACCGGGGAGGCCGGGTCGGCCAGCACGTCGGCCAGGCCCTTGCGCAGGGCCCGGTCGTACTCGGGGTCCTGGGTGGTGGGGTAGGGGCTCTTGGACCGCTCCACGATGGAGGCGGGCAGCAGGTCGGCCGTGGCGGCGCGCAGCAGGCTCTTCTCGCGGCCGTCGAAGGTCTTCATCTCCCACGGCACGTTGAAGACGTAGTCGACCAGCCTGTGGTCGCAGAAGGGGACCCGCACTTCAAGGCCCACCGCCATGCTCATCCGGTCCTTGCGGTCGAGCAGGGCCTGGACGAAGCGGGTGAGGTTGACGTAGCTGAGCTGCCGCATCCGGCGGTCGGTGGCGCTCTCGCCGGCCAGTGTGGGGGACTCCCCCATCGCCTGCGCGAAGCTGCCCCGCAGGAAGTCGGGCATGTTGAGCTTCTGCAGCAGGCCCTGGTCGAAGAGCGTCTTGTCGTCGAAGAAGGCCCGGGTCGCGGAGGCGAGCCAGGGGAAGACGTCGCCCTCCACCGCCTCGGGGTCGAAGAACCAGCGATAGCCGCCGAATACCTCGTCGGCCGACTCTCCGGAGAGGGCGACCGTGGAGCGCTCGCGCACGGCCTGGAAGAGCCGGTAGAGGGACGGCCACATGTCACCCCAGTAGGCGGGCGGCAGGTCCACTGCGCGCAGCACGGCGGCCCGCAGGGCGGGGTCGGCCATTTCCGCGCTCTCCAGGACGATCTCGCTGTGGTCCGCGCCGACATGTGCGGCGAGGTCACGGACGAAGGGCGCGTCGGCGGTGCCGCGGAGGTGGTCGACCACGAACTCCTTGCCGTGCGTGGCGAAGTCGACGGAGAAGGACCGCACCGGGCCGGCCCCCTGGGCGGCCAGGCCCTTGGCGGCCAGTGCGGTGATGGCCGAGGAGTCCAGTCCGCCCGACAGCAGGGAGCACAGCGGCACGTCGGAGATGAGCTGCCGTTCGACGATGTCCTCCAGCAGGCCCCGTACCGTGCTGATGGTGGTGTCGAGGTCGTCGGTGTGCTCACGGGCCTCCAGGGCCCAGTAGCAGCGCTTGGTCAGGCCGCCGCGGCGCACGCGCACCACGTGGCCGGGCCGCACCTCGTACATGCCGGAGAAGACGGCCTGCTCGGGCGTCTTGACCATCTCCAGGACCTCGCGCAGTCCGTCGGCGTCGAGGCGGCGGGGGACGTCGGGGTGGGCCAGGATGGCCTTCGGTTCGGAGCCGAACAGCACGCCGTGCGGCAGCGGGAAGTAGTAGAGGGGCTTCACGCCCATCCGGTCGCGTATCAGGAACAGCTCCTGGCTGCGGACGTCCCACAGGGCGAAGGCGAACATGCCGTTGAGGCGGTCGACGACGGACTCGCCCCACTCCAGGTAGCCCCGGAGCAGGACCTCGGTGTCGCTGCGGGTGCGGAAGCGGTGGCCGCGGGAGGCCAACTCCGCGCGTAACTCGCGGAAGTTGTAGATCTCACCGCTGTAGGTGAGACAGGCCAGTTCGCGGCCGTCCTCCTCGGCGACCATGGGCTGGCGACCGCCCTCCAGGTCGATGACGGAGAGCCGGCGGTGGCCGAGGGCGGCGTGCTCGTCCGTCCACGTGCCCTCGTCGTCCGGCCCCCGGCAGGACATGGTCGCGGTCATGGCGGCCAGTGTCCTGGGGTCGTCGCGGAGGTCGCGCTCGAAATCCACCCAGCCGGCGATTCCACACATGGTGACTCCTTGTCGCATGAGGTGCGTGTCAGAGGGAGTTGAGAGGCGGGGCCCGGAGAGACGGCCGGCGGGGCGGACGGCCCCGCGGGGAGAAGGCGACGCGGCCACGGCCCCAAGTAACCCGATGCGCATCGATTATTGCGATCGCCATCGTAGCAACGTTCCATGCTTATCATAAGAGTTGATACTCATCGGAGGTTGGAATGGACGAGCGGCGCTACGCCTGGCTACCCGAGCCCGACCTCGCGGACCTTGAGATCGGGGGGATCCTGCAGGCCCTGGCCGATCCGGTGCGGCTGCAGATCGTGCGGCTGCTCGACTCCGCCGGCGAGGGGTCGTGCAGCACGCTCGACCTGCCGGTCAAGCCGTCGACCGTCTCGCACCACCTGCGGGCCCTGCGGGAGAGCGGCCTGGTGGCCACCCGCATCGACGGCACCGCCCGCTTCAGCAGGCTGCGGCGGGACGATCTGGAGCGGCGCTTCCCCGGACTCCTCGACGCCGTCCTGAAGGCGAAGCCGGCGCGCGGCTGACACCCCCGGCTCCGCCCGGGCGGCCTCACCCGAGCAGCGCGCGGGCGATCTCCTTGGCCCGCAGGAGCGGTTCCGTGCTGCGTTCGCGCGCCGCGGTGACGGTCGCCCCGTCCATCAGCAGGACGAACTGCCCGGCGAGCGCCCGGCTTTCGCGGTGTCCGGCGGCGGCGAGCAGCCCCGCGATGAAGTCGGTGACGGCCCGTTTGTGCTCGGCCGCGATGCGCCGGACGGGGCTGTCGGCGTCCGCGATCTCCGATACGGCGTTGATGAACGCACAGCCGCGGAAGTCCCCGTCGCCGGACTCCGCGGCGAGGGCGTCGAAGACGGCCAGCGGGTCGTTGCCCCGGGCCGCCACGGCCCCCGCCAGCCACTCCCGCCAGCTCGCGTCCCGCCCCTTGAGCACCGCGGTGACCAGCTCGTCCTTGCTCGCGAAGTGCCGGTAGAACGAGGCGCGCCCCACGCCCGAGACGCTCAGCAGGCGTTCGACACCGACGGCGCGGATCCCCTCCGCGAAGAAGAGTTCCTGAGCGGCCTGGAGCAGCCGGTCGCGAGCGTGAGTGGGCATGGGAACACGGTAGTCGACCTTGACGCGAAACAGAAACGATCGGTACCGTCTCGCGGGAACGGTATCGATCGGTACCGAATGAGGGGAGGGGCGTCGGTACCGACGCCCCTCCCGCCCGCGCCGGAGCCCTCCCCTCCCCCGTACGGCGCGTCGCCCGGGCCCTCTTGAGATCTACGACTGGACGGATATGGACAGCGACTCCCCCGGCACAGCCCCCCAGGGCACCCCCTTATCGAAGACCTCGTCGGACGTATCGAAGACCTCGCCCGAGGAAGCCTCCGCGACCCGCGCCACGCGCTGGGCCGTCCCCGTCCTCGGGTTCGCCACCTTCGCCATCGGCACGGACGAGTTCGTGCTCGCCGGCGTCCTCCCGGAACTCGGCGACGACCTCGGCGTCTCCATCGGCACGGCCGGCCAGGTGGTCACGGTCTTCGCGCTGACCTGCGCGCTCCTCGCCCCGATCCTGGCGACGGCCACCGCGACGCGGCAGCGCCGCGGCGTGCTGATGTCCGCCGTCGCCGTCTACCTGGTGGGCAATGTGGCCACCGCGCTCGCCCCGACCTTCGTCACGGTGCTGCTGGCGCAGATGGTCGCGGCCGTGGGCGCGGGGCTGTTCGTGCCGACGGCCGCGGTCACCGCCGCGGCCCTGGTGCCGCCCGGCCGGCAAGGCCGCGCCATCGCGGCCGTGACCACGGGGTTCACCGCGGCGACCGCCCTGGGCGCGCCCATCGGCACCGCCGTGGGCGGGTACCTGGGCTGGCGGGCGACGATGTGGTTCGTCGCCGCGCTGGCCGTCCTCGGGCTGATCGGCGTGCGGGCCCTGGTGCCCGCCCGGGTCTCAGCGCCGGCCCCGGAGGGCCTGAAGCAGCGCCTGGCGCCGCTCAAGGACCGCAGGGTGCTGGCCATCCTGGCCACCACCTTGATCGGCTTCACCGCCATCTACATCCCGTACACCTACATCGCCGCCGTGTTCGAGCCCGCCACCGGCGGCAGCGGCGACAAGCTGGCGATCCTGATGTTCACGCTCGGGGTGATCGGAACCCTCGGCAACCTGGGCGCCGGCGCGCTCGCCGACCGGCTGGGCGGCCGGGGCGTGGTGGCGGTCGCGCTGCTGTGGCTGACCGTCAGCCTCGTCATCTTCCCGCTGACGACGGGTCATTACGCCACGGCGCTGGGCATGATCGTCGTCTACGGCGTCGCCGCCTTCGCCATCACCACGCCTCAGCAGCACCGTCTGATCACCCTCAACCCGGAGTCCGCCTCGGTACTCGTCTCCCTGAACGCCGCGATCCTGTACCTGGCCATCTCCCTCTCCGGGGTCGTCGGCGCGGTGGGCATCAGCTGGGCCGGCGCCGACGTCCTGCCGCTGATCGCGGCCGGGCTGGCCGTGGTCGCCCTGCTCGTCTCCGAGCTGGGGCACCGGATGTCGCACCGCCGGCCGGACGCCCCGGGCGGGACGGCGGCGGGCGACGAGCCGCGCGCGTACGTGGCGCAGAGCTGATGGAGGCGCTGCCCGGGGCCGGTCCCTCCGGCCCCGGGCAGAAGCGGAGACGGCCTCGCGGCCTACCGGAGCAGGGAGGCCAGGGCCCGCCCCGGGCGCGTGCCGCCGGACCGCTCGTCACGCGCCGGGGGGGCGGGGTCGGGGCGGCGCTCGCTTCGGTCGAGCTCCAGCAGCCCGGCGCGAGCGGCGACGATGCCCGCCTGGAAGCGGCTCTCCACGCCCAGTTCGTCCATGATGCCGGCGAGGTGCCGGCGGAAGGTCCGGGGTGCCATGCCCAGTCGGCGCGCGATGACCTCGTCCTTCATGCCGGTGGCGAGCAGCCTGAGGATGGTGGACTTCACGGCGTCCAGGGTCTCGCCGTAACGGATCGCGCCGTGGTCGAACTCCACGCCCGCGTGCCAGGCGTGGTCGTGCAGGCGGCGCAGGAGGCCCACCACGGTGGGGTCGTAGATCACGGCCGTCTCCGCCCCGGCCTCCCCCGGCGGATTCGGCGCCGCCATCGCGACCTTCCAGTCGAAGACGGCCAAGTGGCCGAAGAGGGCGTCGGAGGTGCGGCAGGCGGCACCGGCGGCCATGAGCTCGTGAATGCGGGAGCGGGTGTCCGTGTCGGTGCGGGCGGTGTGCTGATGGAGGGTGCGCACGCGCACGCCCCGCCTCAGCAACTGCGCGGCGACCGGCCAGATATGACGGGCCAACAGTTCTGTACTGTCGGCGGGTCCGGACTGCATGACGAGCAGTTCGGACGAGCACTGCCGGGCGGCGTCGGCCAGGCGCACCCGGAGCTGTTCGTCGCCCGGCACGACGACGACCGTCTCGTGCCGTACCCGGGCGCGCCGCACGGCGGCGAAGACGTCGGAAAAGTCCTGGAGCCGGCGGTGGAGGGCGGCGAGCTCGCCCTGCCGTTCACGGATCTGCTCCTCGATGGGGGCCACGAGCGCCATGTGCGCCGCGCTGGGGCTCGCGCCGGCGAACACCTCCCCGGACGCGTCGACGTCGATGAGCCTGAGCTCTTCCAGCAGGCGCAGGGCGCGCTCGATCTCGGGGCGCGGTGCCCCGAACTCCTGGGCGGCCTGGTCGACGTGCAGACCGCTGCGGCGCAGGGACCAGGCGTAGAGCCGCAGCGCCAGTTCGTCGGCACCGCGGGCGGGGGGTAACAGAGGGTCGCCGTCCGGGCTCGTCGCGCCCGGGGAGGAGAGGTGGGTGCTGGCTGGTTCCGTTCCGTTCATTGTGGTGTCACCCCGTCATCGGTCATGTACCGGTGGCATCAATGTGTCCGGGACCGTGCGTCGGCGCCCTCAGGCGGCGTCCCGCGCGAGGTCCGCCGTGATCTCGGCGACGAGCCCCTCCGGGCGGGCGGCCCAGAAGAAGTGGTCGCCGGGGAACTCCGCGATCCTGAAGTCTCCGGTCGTGTGCGACTTCCAGGCGAGGGCCGCGTCCGGCCCGACATAGGGGTCGGCGTCGGAGAGCAGGAAGGTGACCGGACAGCTGAGGGCGTCCCCGGGCGGGCGGGTGTAGGAGGCGTTCGCCCGGTAGTCGTTGCGCGCGACGGAGAGGATCATCTCCCGGAACGCGGGCCGCCCCAGCAGCTTCGGGGAGACGCCGCCCAGCTTGCGGACCTCCTCGGCCAGCGCTTCGTCGCTCTCCAGCGTCAGGCCCAGGCCCGCGGACGGCGACGGCCTGCCGGACACGAACAGCCTTACCGGCGGGGCGCCTTGACGGTCGAGACCGCGGGCCACTTCGTAGGCCACGGCCGCGCCCATGCTGTGCCCGAAGACGGCCAGGGGCTTGTCGGACCAGGCGCGCAGCTCGTCGCGGATCCGCTCGGCGAGCACCATCACGTCGTCGACCGGGGGCTCCGTTCGGTTGCCCTGGCGCCCGGGGTACTGCACCGAGAGCACTTCGAGGTCGGGGGGAAAGCGGGCCGACAAGCCGGAGAAGGCCGTGGCCGAAGCGCCGAGGTAGGGACAGCACACCAGGCGGATCCGCGCGTCCGGTGCGGGGTGGAACACCCGGATCCAGCTCGGGGTGTCGGTGGGGGATTCACTGCTCAACGGGCCCTCCAGAGTGACGGGATTGCCGTGATCATGGACGGGGCCACGCGGGGTGGCCGACGCTCCCGGGCCGGCGGAATGCCGGAGCCGGAGTCCGGACGGCGCCTGCCGGCGCCCGAGGCTCGTTCCCGGGACCGGGACGAGGAGGGGGAGAAGAGGGAGCGATCCTGGACGGTAGAAGACCACTGGTTGCAGTGTCCAGTTACTTCCGTCGGACATGGCGCCCATGGGTGGCATGTCGCCCCCGGGGCGACTGAGATGATCCACACGTTTACCAGACGGAAACACTGGTAAGGGGCTCACCCGCTTCCGGCCTGTTGCGCCCTGCGCAAGAGCCGACCGGGACCGGTCATCTTGCCACCGCTCGCCGCCCCTGGGAAGAACCGGGCGGCGCACCGGTCGGTTCCCCGCGGTGAAGGGGGCGCGCCCATCGCCGGCGGCGGGGTGGCAGGCAGGGACTCCCGGGCGGGCGGAACGACGCGAGGCCCGGGGAGATCCCCGGGCCTCGCGTCGCTGAAGTCAGCCGGCCGTCAGCCCTGCGCCTCCGCCGCCACCGGCTTCGGGATCAGGAAGGACGTACCGATGGCAGCGGCCAGGATGACCACTCCCGCGATCATGCCGGAGGTGTACCCCGTGGCCGAGGAGGCGTCCGAGGGCACCGTCGCGGTCTTGACCGCGTAGAGGAGGGCGAAGCTGAGGCCGGCGCCGAGGTTGAACGCGCCCGCGTTGAGGCCGGGCAGGAAGCCCGGGTTCTCGCCCGGCGACAGGACGATGCCCAGCCCGTTCAGCACGATGTTCGCCACACCCGCGTAGGTGATTCCCACGAGGACGGACGCCACCAGCAGCAGCGGGCGCGAGTGGGCGGGCATCGTCAGGATCATCAGCACGACGGAGGCCGCGGCCCCGACGAGGCCCAGCCGCAGGACGCGCCCGTACCCGAAGGTCGCGGCGAGCCGCCCGGCGACCGGCCCCATGGCCAGGCCGGCGAGGGCGTACGGAGTCAGGGTCCACCAGGCGGATTGCTCCGCGCTCATGCCGAGGCCGGCCTGCGCGTCCTGGGCGAAGGCCGGGATCAGCCCGTTCATGACGGCGAACACACCCGTCATGGTGAGCACGGTGGTCAGCAGGGTCGCCCAGGTGGCGCGCCGGCGCAGGTGCCGGGTGGCGACCAGGGGGTGGGGGGTGCGGTCCTCGGTCCGCCAGAACAGGGCGAAGGCGGCCGCGGCGAGGACGGTGAGGGCGGCGATCAGGAACCAGTTCGCGGCGCCGAGCTTGCCGGCCTCGTTCAGCGCGATCAGCAGCGACCCGACCGAGACGACCAGGAGGCCGACCCCCGGCCAGTCCATCCGGCTCGCGGCGGGGACCTTGGTCTCCGGGGTCAGGGTGGCGACGAGGACGGTGGCGAGGACCGCCACGACGGCCATCGACCAGAAGACCGCCTCGAAGCCGTGGTTGTCGGCGAGGAATCCGCCCGCGAGGGAGTCGATACCGGCGATGCCGCCGTTGACCGCGGTGATCACACCCAGCAGGGTGCCGTACCGCTTCGGCTCGGTGACCTCCACCCGCAGCATGATCAGACACAGCGGGACGGTCGGGCCGGACACACCCTGGATGATCCGGCCGACGAAGAGCATGGGCACGCTGGTCGCCAGCGCGGCGACCACACAGCCGACCGCCATGAGCGCCAGCATCCCGGCGAGCACCTTGCGGCGCCCGATGACGTCCCCGAGGCGCGGGAGGAAGAGCGAGAACAGGGCCGCGGACGTGAAGAAGGCGGTCTGGGTGAGCCCGATCTCGGCCGAGTCGGCGCCGAGGCTGTCCTCGATGCTCTTCAGCGCGGGGCTGAGCATGCTGGCGTTGAGCTGGAAGGCGATGCAGGCGGTCAGCAGGGCGGCGACCAGCACACCCACCCGGGTGGCTCGGCCGCCGGGCGCCGCGGCGGGCATGGCTGTGGTGGTGCGATCAGTGCGGGAAACGTTCATGCCTCGTGGATCTCTGGGAGCGCGCAGCACGAAAGCTGCTTCCGGCGCGGCCGATGTCCGCCCCGGTCAAACGGCAATATCTCCGGGCCGCGGGGCGCCCGTGGGGCACACCGCCTCCCCGACACAGAAAAACCCCAGCAAAGGCTGGGGTCCTCACCGGCGCCCGAGGGGCGTACACCCTGCTCGAACACCGGCCCCGTGCGCTTCTGACCTGCGAAAACACTGGTCACAAGGGGTCCGGCTGCTCCCCTATGATACCCGGCTGTTCTGCACGCTTCCGAGTGCTCCTCACCACGTACGGGCGGGATGCCCGGTTTGACGGCCCCGCGAGGCTCGGGCCGGTAGGCGGTCACCTGTGCCCGCAGGACCGCCCGCTGCGTTCACATCATCAGCCCGGCAACGGGAAAGGTGGTGGCCGAATCCCCTCCATCCATGTCGGAGCGGAGTTGGGCCGGGGTGGTCGGGACCTGTTTATGCAAGGACACGCATAGTCGCGGTCGTGCATAGACGCGTAGGGCCACCCCCTCTACTGTCGTTGGGCAGGCGGCCCAAACAGGGCCGGAGCAAGGGGGGTTTGGCATGTCCGAACGTTCGGCATTAACCCGGCTCACAGGCAACGGCAACGGTGAGTGCGGAGAGAAGGACTGCCCGAACGTGTATCGCACGGCGACCGGATCGTTCGTGGTGCAGGGCGACGTGTCCGACGCCTTCACCCCGCCCGCTGGTGAAGGGCTCGTGGAAATCCCGGAGGCGGTTCTCAGGGAGGCGTTCCGTGCACTTGGATGGTGACGCGTGGAACGACTGTTTCGATTCCATGGAGCGTGAGGCGTGGCGGCTGGAAACGCTGCCCGTCTACACCATGCCCCAGGAAGCGGAGAAGCTGAAGCGCTTTCTCGCCGGGGAGACATCCCCCGACGATTACACGTCGGCCTGGATGGACGAGGTTCGGCAATGGACCTCGGAAGGAAAGAGCGTCGGCAGGGTGCACATCGTGACCCGCCCGCTCTCGGACTACCTCCGGTTCGAGTTCGAGTATTACTACCGGCATCACATGAAGGTGGGCGAGGATATCCGCATCCTCGATCTCACCGACCGGGAGAACCCGGGACTTCCGGATCAGGATTTCTGGATGTTCGATGAGTCCAAGGTGGTCCTGATGAACTACCGGGCGGACGGGACGCAGATAAACCGGGAGCTGTACGAGGGTGATCCGGAGCCGTACCGGCAGTGGAAGCGGATTGCCGTTGCCGAGTCGGTTCCATTTCTGGAGTACGTGAGCGGGTGACGTTCGATCCTGAGCAGTTGGGGCAGCCTAAACAAGAACTGGCGGCCCTGCTGAAAGAGCTACGCAAGCGAGCCGGCCTCACTGGGGACCGGCTCGCTCGGCGTTGCAACATGTCCCAATCGAAGATTAGTCGGATCGAAAATGGGAAAGTCCTGCCAAGCCTGCTGGACCTGGAGAGGATCCTTCGGGCTGTCGTGGCTCCGCCCGAGGTCATCGAGGAGATCATCGCCCTTGCGAGGCTGGCCAACACCGAATGGCAAGACTTGCGCTCGCTGCGACGTAGGGGCCTGGATAAAAAGCAGACTGAACTTGCCGCTCTTGAATCCTCGTCCACGGAGTTCCGCTTTTTCCTGCTCTCGATGATTACAGGGCTACTGTCCACCCCTGAGTACATCCGGGCGAGCCTTGCCCATTCTCCGGCCGATGTCACTAAGACGATTGCGAGGAAGCTGGAGCGGCAGGAGGTTCTTTACGACGCGAAGAAGCGGTTCACTTTCATTCTCACGGAGCAGGCTGCGAGATGGCCGCTCCTGCCCCCGGCCGCGATGGCGATGCAGATCGACCGGCTGGCCTCACTGACCCACCTTACAAACGTGAAGCTGGGCATCATCCCTATCGCGGGGTACAAGCCCATGGCTCCGATGGATACCTTTACCGTCTACGACACCACGTTGGCCACTGTGGAGAACACGACCGGTGTCGTGGTCCTGAGAGATCCAAGAGACATCGAAATGCATGTGGAGCTGTTCTCCACACTGGAGAGCTATGCGCTGTTCGGGGACGAAGCGCGAGCCCTGTTGGCGGAGTGGTCTACCGCCTGCCGTTCATGATCTTTAGTCCATGACGGGAAAGAACTACACAGTCGTCACTTTCCGGGTCAATGATTTCCTCCATGGCGGCGACCGAGCGAGACGAAAAGAGAAACCGCGACGGCAGGCGCATGACTGTCCGGGCGTCATACGACGGGGGCCGGACGTACGGCCCGGTACGCACGGTGCAGGTGGACCCGCGCAACACGGTGATCTTGGGTTCACCGACCAAGTACCCGCCGTGCGGGTGCCCTCGGTGCACGGGCGCCCGCCGTCACCCGGCCCGGCGTCCGCCGCGCTCGTCGCTGTCCCTTTGCTTTCTGCCGGAATCCCGGCGGGAGTCCCCGAGAAGAGAGAGGTAAGTCCGATGACGGAAGGGAACACCGGTTCGGTGGCCCCCGAGGGGGGTGGTCTGCTCGTCGCGAAGCGGAAGATCGTGGCCGCGCGCACTCGTGCCGAGCAGGAGTCGGACGTCAGCAGTGGCCGTTCCGACGGCAACGACTGACGGGAGCGCCCACGTTGCTTGATGCAGCCTCGTGGGCGGGGCGCCTGGGCGGGGACACGTTCCTCGCCCGGACGCACCACCGCTCCTACGCACACTTCCCGGGCGCCGCCGACACGGCGGGCCTGTTCTCCTGGGACGACCTGAACCGGATCATCGCCACACAGCGACTGGAGCCGCCCCGGCTGCGCCTGTCCGTCGACGGCCAGATGGTCCCGCTCCACCGCTACGCCACCCCCACCACGAACCGCCGCGCGGTCACTTGGTCTCGCATCCAGCCGTCCGACTTCCACGCCCAGCTCAGGGACGGGGCGTCGCTGGTCCTCGATGCGGTGGAGAAGATGCACCCCGCCGTGGGGGCGGCTGCGGAGGGGCTGGCTCGCTTCCTCGGGACTTCCGTGCAGGCCAACGTGTACGCCTCGTGGACCGAGCGGGAAGGCTTCGGCCGGCACTGGGACGACCATGACGTGGTGGTGGTCCAACTGCACGGCTCGAAGCGGTGGCGCCTGTGGGGGACGACCCGTGAGGCGCCCACCTTCCGGGACGTGGAGTCGCCGGAGGAACCGGAGGGCGACCCGTTGGCGGAACTCGTTCTGTCCCCGGGTGACGTGCTCTACCTGCCGCGCGGCTGGTGGCACTCGGTCACCGCTGACCTGGGGACGGAATCCCTCCACCTCACGTTCGGCATGGTCCCGCACACGGGCGCTGACCTGATGCTGTGGGTCGTCGACCAGCTCCGGGCGTCCCTCGCGCTCCGCAGGGACATTCCGCGCTTCGATGCACTGACGGAACAGTCGAACTTCATCGACGCCGTACGCCGTGAGGTGGCAGACATGATGGCGGACCCACGCCTCGTGGAACGGTGGGCGGGGTCGATCGACTCGACCGACCCGGGCCACGCGATTCCGTCCCTGCCGTACGTGGACGGGCTCCCCGCGCGGTCGGAGATCACGGTCAAGCTCACTGCTCCGAGGGGTCGCCTGACAGCGAATCGCGAACAGGGCACGGTCACCTTCTCGGCGGCCGGTACCGCGTGGGACTTCGCCGAGTTCGCCGCTCCCGCACTGGGCACGCTGCTGACCAACCAGCCGACCACACTCGGCGAGATGGCCGACTCCGCCGGACTGGAGGTCAAGGACGTAGCCGAACTGGTCTCCGTCCTCATCGACGGCCATGCCGTCGCAGTCGTGGGGACGGCGCTGTGACCGCCGCGCTCTCCCTGGGGACATACCGCGTGCGTGCCGTCAGTCAGGCGGCACGCACCGCCCTGACTGCCGGCAGCCCCTGGGTGGACACGGCACCCAACTACGCCCACGGTCGGGCGCATGACGAGCTGCGGCCGGTGCTCGGGGAGCATCCGACCGTTCGGGTGGCCACGAAGACGGGGTTCTTCACGGAGGAGCAAGGCCGCAACGCTGTGGCTGACGGCGGGCTCGCCCGGGAAGGAGCGGCCCACAAGCACAGCCTTGAGCGGGGCTTCGTCCGCTGGCAGACGGAGCGCTCGTTGGCCACGCTCGGCCGCGTGGACCTGGTGTTCGTGCACAACCCGGAGCACCATGGCCAGGGCCTTGACCGTGCGGCTCTGCACTGGCGTGTGCGGGAAGCCTTCACGGCGCTGGAGGAGTTCGCCCACTCGGGCAGGATCGGCGGGTACGGCGTCGCCAGCTGGTCGGGCCTGACCTCCGGAGCATTCAGCGTGCCCGAGCTGCTCACGCTGGCCCGGCAGGCGGCTGGCTCCGTCGAGCACCACTTCACGGGGTTGCAGATGCCCGTCAGCCTGATCATGGACGCCCCGATCACACAGGCCCTGAACGGCGGCGGACCACTGGTGCAGGCGAAGGACGCGGGGTTGATCACGTTCGGCTCCGCGCCCCTGCACGGCGGCGCCCTCCTCGATCCCATGACACCCGAACTGGTGAACCTCATCCGCCCCGGCTTGTCGGCCGCAGCCGCTGCCCTGCTGGCCGCCGGCTCGTGCCCCGGCCTTGATGTCGTCCTGACTTCCGCGAGCACCCGTGATCACTGGGACGATGCGGCGAAAGCTCTGGCCGTGCCTCTGACGGCCCAGGAACTCAGGAGAGTGACGGATGAACTCGCCGGTGAATGAGGAGGTGCAGGCCCTGATGGAGGCCGCCCACGACCGGGCGGCCAAGGCGCTGGGCCTCGCCTGCACGGGGCCGCCGGCGTGGGGCTTCCTCGGTGTCACCATCGGACGCCGAGCGGGTGACCGGTGGCTACGGGTGAGCCGGACGGCGAAGAGGAACGCGGGCAGGAAGCAGGGGGAGGGCATCGCAGGGGCCTCCCTGCTCGTGCCGGACGGTGTCCCGCGCCCGCGCTTGTATGAGGTGCACGACTGGACTGACGGAGAGTGGGCCTTCGAGGCCGAAGTCCTCGACTACCTCACGCAATCCGTGGTGTCCCCGGACCGAGCCGACATCGACCACGACCCGGGGTTGCCTGAGGTGTGGTGGGCGGATCTACGCCGTGCCCTTGCGCTGCTCGCTGTGACGGAGGGAGTGAAGACGACCGTCCGGGACGGGTGGATCGAACGCGCCTTCCCCCAGTTCCTCGGCATTCCGGCCCCCGCCGAGGTGGAACGGGTGACCGGTCACGGTGACCTGCACTGGGGCAACCTCACGGCCATGCCCTTGGCCCTGCTGGACTGGGAACGGTGGGGCTCCGTGCCCGTCGGCTATGACGTGGGGCTCCTTCACGTCAACAGCCTGCTGGTTCCCGACATCGCCGCGCGCATCCGCAAGGAGTTCGCACCGATCGTCGACACCCCGGCCGGCCGCACCGGGGAGCTCGCGGCCCTGGCGGAGATGCTGCAAGCCGTAGCCCGTGGCTGGTACCCCGATCTTGCGCCCCACCTCGTTGCCCGCGCAGAAGCCCTCACCGGTGTCCGCCCGCCGATCCCGGCACATTCCGAAGTCAGTGCCTGACGGGGTGATGGCGCGCCCGTCTCGGGCGCTCCTCCGCCGCGCGGCACAACGGCGAGGGAGCTCGCCGGGCCGTGGGTCACGCGGTGGGTCACCCACACCCCGCGAAACGCAAGAGAACCCCAGCCGAAGCTGGGGTTCTCGCTGGTGTCCGAGGGGGGACTTGAACTCTCACCTCGGGCACCAGCCCACAACCGCTCTGACCTGGCGAAACGCCCGTCGACAAGCTTGATTTCGGCGGGCGTTTCTCCTGTTCTTTCCTGCTGTTTCAGGCCCTCTCGGGCCCCTGTTGGTCGTGCGTTGGTCACGTGACCAACCCTCCGGCCCTGGGTCTGATCAGGACTTTTCGATGACCTCGAAGATATCGGCGTCCGTCTCCTGCTGCCATGCCGGAAGGTCCGTCCAGTCGGCGACGTACCCCGGCTTGGGGTTCTCGAAGTGCTTGAACATCTGCGCTGTCCAGCACGTCGCGACGAATCGGCCCTTCTGCTCCCGAGACAGCTTGGACGTGTTGCTGTCACTGACCTGGATGAACTGGCGGACCTGTTCGTAGACGGCGCCTGCGGCCTCGCGCTCCCACTGCGGGGTGTCCTCCCAGGGGGTGACGTACCCGGGCTTCGGCTCCCCGGGGAAGTGGCGGTGCACTCCTTCGATCCAGGCTTCCCGGAACACTCGTGCGCCTTCGACCTGCGACATGCCATCCCCTCTCGTCACGACGTGCTCAACGTGGCGATCTCCGCCCCCAACTCCGCTACCCAGCGGTCCCTGCTCAGGGGGCCGAACTCATCGCACAGGGCTCGGAGTCTACGGGCGACGTACCCGGACGATGATGCTTGGGCCAACTGGACGGCTTCCCGTCCGTACGCGACGACCTGTTCAGGGTCACGGCGCTTCGCCCCGACGGCGGCAAGGTCGGTCAGGACTGCGCCCCTGCGCCGGTACGACTGCCCGGAGGCCAGGGCGGTCTGGGCCAGTGCCTTCTTCAGGGTCTCTTCCGCCAGGTCGAGGCGGCCAAGCTGTACGTAGCGGGCTCCCCGCTCCTCGGCCAGACGCGTTCCGTCGAAGCGTAGCCAGCCCCCATTGGTGCTGTCCGTGGTCAGCTCCATCACGCGCTCGGCCTCGTCCAATGCGCGCTCACAGGCGGTCAGGTCGCCAATGCCGGCGTACGCCTCGGCCTGGACGGCTGCGACCCAATGGCGGGTGGCGAGGTTGCTGTCCCCCCGCCTGGCCAGTTTCTCCGCCGCTCCTAGGATCTGTGCCGCCTCCCCGTACCGGTGCTCGTACACGTCCACGTAGGCGTGTCGCACGAGGGCGCACGCCCACAGGTCGAAGGCTCCAGCATCCTTGCTGACGGACGCCGCCAGGGAGTACGACGCTGCCGCGTCGGCGTATCGGTTGGCGTCGAAGGCGACTTCTCCGGCGAGCTGGAAGAGGTCGGCTGCCGCGTTCAGGAGTGGGCGGGAGTTGCCTCGGGTGTCCGCCAGGGCCTCGTTCAGTGTCGAGAGCTGGTCGCGGACGATGGGGTATACGGAGCCCTTGGAGCGAGCTAGCTGGTAGACCTGCCAGAGGTGGTCGTTCATCCGCGTGAAGTCGGCAGGCGTGCCCCTGCGTACTCCGTCCGTAAGGGCTTCCGCCTCGCCGAGGGGTAAGGCGGTCAGCGCTCCACTGACGGTGAGGATGCGGAGGAATTCGCGGCGAATCATTTCGTCAGGGTCTCCCGCGCCAGGATGGTCATCGGACTGCTGCCCTCGAATCTCATGACTGACTCCTCGTGACTGCGCCAGGAGGGCGTCAAGCTCGGTGAGGCTGACTTCGAGGGCATCGGCCAAGCTCGGTCGCTGGGGCGGCTGAGGGGTGCTTCTGCCGCTCTCCCAACGCCCGATAGTCGTGCGGTCCACTCCGAGTAACTCGGCCAGTTGCTCCTGACTGTAGCCCAGAGCTTTGCGCCGTTCGGCCATGCTCATGGCTGCCCCTCTCCGTGACCCGCGCCGCCCTGCCCCGTGCACGAAAGTGCATCAAGACTGCCCCATCGATGCCGTGGGATGAACAGCCTTCCAGCGCTTTTCTTGGAGTCGTTGCCGAACGGCAGTCGCCCCTGGCTGACCGGTCGGCGCAGGACCAGGAAACAACCGACTGAGGAACCGAACGCGGATCACTTAGCGATCCGCCTTGAGTCCACCCGGAACGGAGACACAGGTGACCACCGTCGACACTGCAACGATCACAGTCGAACTGCCCGAGGCGTTCGACCCGCGCTGGAACCGCCTGCCCGGCATCACCGTGGACGGCAAGAAGATCACCCTCGACCCGGCCGAGTACTTCTTCCGGTTCGAGGCCAACACCTGGCTGGTCATCGACTGGCAGACCGTGACGGACGGCCTGCTGAGCGCGGACGAGACCGAGACCGCCACCGTCGAGCAGATGGCGCTGGAGTTCGTGAAGGCCCACGGCCGCTCGACCAGCGACGCAGGCGAGGTCCTGTCCATCGCCTACCAGGTGTACTCGTACCTGTTCCGGGACGAGCACCTCGCCACGCTCGGCCTGCCGGATATCACCGCTGAGCACCTAAAGATGCTCCGCGAGGCGGCCACCTTCATGGCCTTGAACAAGGTCGAGCTCGACGGCCACATCTCCAACGTGGGCCCGTGCTGGTTCTTCCCCTCCGCGACCGGCGTGGTCTTCGACCTCTCCGACGAGGGCGGCCAGATGCTGGATGAGGTCTACCACGGCGGGTGGTTCAACGAGCACCGCCGGATCGAGGGCATCAAGGCCCATGCCGCGCTCGGCGGGCGGCTGGTCCACGGCTGCCAGTCCAAGCCCGACCAGACCGGCGGCGTCGTCGCCCCCTACGGCGCCTCGATGGCCACCTTCGGCAAGGAGCTCGCCGAGATGAAGGCCGAGTGGATCGAGCAGGTCAACTCCTACCGTGTGACCGCCGCCTGATCCCAACGTTGATCCACGGCCCGGGGCGGCAAGCGCGCTGTCGCCCCGGGCCTGGCCCCCTGACCCACCCACGAACGAACGGAACCGCCCCCATGGACAGCAAGCTCACCGCCGCCATCCTCGCCGACATCTGCGCCCGCACCGGCCAGCCGCTCCCCACCCGTGAGGAGATGCGGGTGTGGGACATGTCGGGTGTCGAGCGCTTGCGCTTCCCTCCGAAGATGCGCACCGCGATCTACAAGTACGCCGTCGAACCGTTCGCCACCGAGGACGAGATCCTTCGAGCCGCCGACCGGTCCGGCGTCCCCGTGCCGAAAGTCGTCGGCTCCATCGTCCGCGACGGCACCCTCGGCATGGTCATCGAGGACCTGGGCGAAGAGACCCGTGAGGCACAGGACGCGGATGGCATCGTGGCCGCTGTCGCTCTGCACCAGGCACCTGCTGCCCCGTCGCTCCGAGAGATGGACGAGGACGCGCTTGCCGCCCTGCCCGAGCTCGCGCTCGGCCACCTGCGCCGCCTTCGTGAGGCCGGCCGCTGGGACGAAGAAACTGCCGAGCTGGCGTTTGCGCTCGACAGCCTTGCCGCCTCGGCAGAGAAGCGGGCCACCGGTGCCGAGCTGGGCCCGTACGGCTGGGTGCACTCCGAGTTCCACCCGACCAGCCTTCACATCGGCGAGGACGGCTGGCGCCTGCTCGACTTCGCCCGTGCGTTCACCGGCCCCGGCCTGTTCGACCTTGCGTCCTGGCACGGCACCACCGGCGACCCGGACCCGAAGAGGCTGCGCGCCTTCATCGAGGCGTACGCGAACGCTGGTGGTGACAAGAACGCGCTTGCCGAACGCGGCGGCCTTCCCGCCGAACGGTGGGCGTTGGGCTGGCATCGGGTGTGGGCGAGTGAGTGGTTCATGGAGCAGGCGCTTCGCTGGATCAACAACCCCGAGGATGACCCGCTGTACATCAAGGTCGTCCGCAAGCACCTCCTCGCGGCCGTCAGGCTGCTGGAGGCGTGAGATGGATGCGTGGGATGCCCACGCTGCCCAGCGCCTGGCGAAGGGCCCGCTACGCCCCCTTGAGCCGCCCGCCCGGATGGAGTGGACCCAACGCCCCGGCATCGGGCCGGGCGCCGAGATCCTCGGCGAAGACCTGGCCGGGCGACGGGTCGTAGAACTGGGCTGTGGGCCCGGCAACAACGCCGCACACCTGACCAGCATCGGCGCGAAGGTCACCGGAGTGGACCGCTCGAAGGGACAGATCCAACGGGCGGTCGCCCACTACGGGCACCACGGAACCGAGTTCGTCCACTCGCGAGCGCTGGGCTACCTCACCCGCGAGGGCGAGCGCCTGGACGCCATCGTCTCGGTGTTCGGAGCCATCGGCCTGGGCGAACCGGCGAAGCTGCTCAGCGCTTGCTCGCGCCGCCTCGAACGCAAGGGCGTGCTTGCCTTCTCCGTGCCTCACCCGCAGCGAACCGGCACCATCCCGGCCAGCCCTCGCACCCGTGACCGGATGACTCTGCCGGACGGCACGACCGCCACGGTGGACCGATGGGACATCGACCCGGCTGCATGGGTGCGTGCGTTCAACCGCGCCGGGCTCCTGATCACGGGCGTGAGCAACCTGTTCGCCCCGGCTGATGCTCGCTGGCCGACCACCCTTCTGATCACCGCACGGAAGCCCTGACCCCCGACCGAACCCGGGAGGCACCGATGCACCACACCCCGTTCCTGCTGTTGGACATAGACGGCGTCTTGATCCCGTTCCCTGGGCCGGACGGCGCCACCCCGGCCACCCACCCCCGGCACACGGTGAGCACTGACGACGTGGACAAGCCATTCGATGTCTGGCTCAACCCGGACCACGGCAAGCTCATCACCGACGCGATCGACACCGGACTAATCCGGCCCGTGTGGTGCACGAGCTGGCGGAACGATGCCCGCCGCATCATCGCCCCGCTGGTGGGCGTGCCGGACTTCGAGCACATCGAGCTGCCCAACCTGCCGATCAAGACCAGCCACCCCGACGGCTACCTGTGGAAGCGCAACCACGTCGCGGACTGGCTGGCCACCGCTCCGGCCGTGTGGATCGACGACGACTTCACCCATCTCGATCACCAGTGGGCGGCAGACCGTACCGCGTTCGGTAACCCGACCCTGCTGATCGAGCCTGACCCGCATGTGGGTCTCCTGCCCGAGCACATCGCGTCCGCTCTGGCGTGGGCTGCCGACCACGTGACCGTGAAGGAGGCGGCTTGATGTCGGCACCACCGGACCGTGACCGACTCGGCACGGTGCTCGCCACGACCTGGGCCCTGCTTCACCTGCTCGCCCTTGGCGCACTCGGCAGCCTGGCGATGCATGAGCGTCCGGCTGTCGCCGACCATATGGCGACTCTCGCGGATTCCGTTCCGGACTCGGAGCCTGCGTCCGCCTGACTCACCCCGCTCCGGGCGTTCAGGCCCTGACCTGCGCTGCGCCCCCGCGCTAGCCCCTCTCACCCATGATAGGGGTCGGCCGGCCGGGGGTCGTTTCGTCCCCTCAGGCGGGCGCACAGAGCCATGCATGACAGCGCCCCCCGACGTGATGCCGGGGGCCTGCTCATGTCCAGGTGCGTCTGCCTCAGGCGCTCTCACCGATGTGCCGGTACAAGGTGGCCCGGGAGATCCCGAGCGCCTTGGCGATGGCGGTGACGCTTTCTCCCTTGGCGTGTCGGGCACGTGCTACGGCAAGCTTGTCGTCGTCCACGACGGAGGGGCGCCCACCGTGGTTGCCCTTGCGGGCCGCAGTGTCCAGCCCCTCCAATGTCTTCTCCCGGATGCCTTCCCGCTCCACCTCGGCGGCCACGGCCAGGACGGCGAACACGATGGCCCCCGCCCCGTTCGGGTCGTACACCCCCTGCAAGGGGCCGGAGAGGAGTTCGAGTTGGATGCCGTCCGCTTGCATGGTGGACGCCAACGTCATGAGCTCTGCCGCGTTGCGGGCAAGACGCTTCATCTCCACCACGGTGAGGATGACGGGCTGGTTCGGCGCGGCTGCCTTGAACTCCCGCGCGAGGGTGAGGGCCTTCTCTAGTTCCGGCCGCTCTTTGACACGAGTACTGATCTTCTCCGAGAAGACGCGGGTGCAGTTCGCTCGGGCGAGTAGATCCAACTGGGACTGGAGTTCCTGCCCAACCGTGCTGCACCTGGCATAGCCCAGCCGTATCGCTGGGCCCGGCACGGCTTCGGCCACCACGGGCGCGGGCTCACCTTGCACCCACCGCTTACCCGGTTCGCGGTTGGCCGGGGTCTTCACGGTGAGTTCCGCCTTCAGAGACGGCACGAGGGCGAAGCGGCCCGTGTGGTAGTTCGCTGCCACCTTGCCCGCTGCCGTCCGACAGGGGCTACCGGCGGGGGCTTCGCACTTCGGACAGGCGTGACGCTCGACCTGATCGGCCGACGTGGTGTTCGTAGTCATGATCGAGACCGTCTCATAAAGGTGTCTCGAAAGCTAGTTGCGAGATGGATCTTTTGAGACGGGTTTTGCGACGCAAGAGTGGGGGCGAAACGGACACGCCCCGGAGTCCTGCGGGTCGTCTCACTATCGAAGGTTATTGAGACGGAGCTGCATCGTCGTGAACCAGGTCCTGCGAGCCCGACTGGCGCTACTCTGGCCAAAGTTGCGTTGAACGTGGAGCGGGGGATGGCGTGACGACTGGCGAGGATCAGCCTCCTCGGGCCGGGCGGCGCGGGAACGGTGAGCGCGCCACCGAGCAAGTAGACGTGCCCGAAGGGCACTATGGCACGGTGCGCGGAGATATCCACGTGAGTGGCGGAAGCCGCGTGTACATCGGTGGTCGTGATCAATATGTGCAGCTTGAGGCGCAAGAGCCGGAGTACGGGGCTGGGCCTGTTCGGGAGACTCTTGCCGAGCAGCGACAGCGCTTCTTCTTCGACTTCTTACTGGTCATTTCAGAATGCGCCCGGTGGATGGTCTTGGCAGGCGGGCTCGGTGGCGGCAGAGTTGTGCGGGTGTCGGATGACCTTGTGCCTG